>JAZSGD010000306.1:0-3530 GCA_045532555.1 Eubacteriales bacterium
CAATCCGATGTGCCCCTTTTTATGCTTTTGGAAGTAATAATTGCTGGGTGTCAGCACCTTATCCTCGCGAAGGATACGGGCGATCTGATTGGGGCCTTTGCCGGAAGCACACAGGGAGAAGATCCTCTGCACCACCGCCGCGGCTTCATCATCGGGGATGATCTCTTTGCTGTCCTCGTCCACCTTTTTGTAACCGTAGGCAGGTCTGCCGCCGAGGCGTTCCCCGCGCTCTGCCTGAAGCTTCTTCACTGCACGAACCTTTTTACTGGAATCCTTTGCGTGAAGCTCGTTTGCCCAATTTCGTATCGGGCTGAAATCGTTACTGCCTTCAACCAGCGAATCGACACCGTCGTTGATCGCTATGAACCGAACTCCCATGTTCGGGAAGTACAGTTCAAGATAATAACCTACCTGTAGGTATTCTCTGCCGAGTCGGCTGAGATCCTTGACGATCAGTGTTTCCACCTCGCCGCGCTTGATCATATCCTCGATCTGTTTCCACGAGGGACGCTCGAAGTTGGTTCCCGTATAGCCGTCGTCGGCAAGGAACAGGACGTTGTCGAACCCGTTGTCACGGGCATACTTTTCGAGCATGAGTCGCTGATTGGTTATGCTGTTGGACTCGGCTGTCTTGCCGTCGTCCTGACTTAATCTACCGTAGAGTATTGTATATTTTTGGCTTGTCATTTTGCATCCTCCTTTTATGCAGGGCAAGCCGATACGGTATCACACAGTATACCGCAACGCTTGCCGGAAGTCCATTCAGAATCGTAAAAATTCAGAATTTTTTATCATCTTTTTGGAGGTCTGCATCGATGAGCGCCAGCATCTTATCCGTAGCGGTTGCCCTGGCATCCAAAGGAAACACGGAGGAAATAATAAACCGTTTTCCCTTGATCAGCATTTCACGCTCACGGGTGCAGGTGTCATCGGTAAGCGTGTAGGTTGAATCACGGAAGACTGCCACCGATGCACCGCTGTCGGATTTTTTAATAATTGCACTCTCGGGCTTGTAGCTGCCGAGTATTCCTGTTTCAAGATATTCTTTGTATTCGTTCATTGAACTCCTTTCTGCCGTTACCGGCTTTCACAATATTTTTTACATACCGCCCATCACGGGGCCGTTATTCTTCTTACGGTGTTGCGGCTGACGCATGGTGGTACAGTCCTCCACGGGAGCATCCTCGTCGATAATATTCGTCAGGTCAGCAAAAAGATATGCCGTATCAGTTCCCAGATGATCAGCACCGCCGTCGGGATCAGCGAGATCCATATACTCCGTTTCGTAAACGTTCTCACCGTTTCCCGTTCCGAAGAGAGACTCTGTGAAAACTGTTCGCTCGCTTTCCCAACCTGTGATGACATATTCTCGGTTGCCGTACTCATTCTCTCGGTAGATGCTGTTACCGTCCGTTCCATCATTTCTGTGAACTGTTCGGTCAGTTCCCGGCAGCTCTCGGCGTACTCGGTCAGTATCTCGATCTGCCGTTCCATATACGAGGTGAGTTCCTCTTTGGTTGCCAGCTCGGTCAGCGATTTCTGTATCGCTGAGAGCATATCGATCTGCGTATTCATCGCGGCGATCAGAGCCTTCCAGTTCACGTCCATCACTGCTGTACAGGGGACGACGGTTTCCGCTTTCTTCATATGCGCTCTCGCCGTATCCTTTAATTCTGTATTGGATTTCGTTCCGTATTCTGAACTCATATTCCATATTCTCCTTCAAAAATTTTTCTTCGTGCAGCTTATTATCTCTGCACCGTTTTCCGTCGGGCATGGTGTAGGTGATGCTCTTTCTGTCACGAGTCCACTTCACCTCGTAGCCCTCTGACTCCATCAAGCGAATAAAATGTTCTCTTGACCGCGCTATCGCCATGGCATCCTCAATCGTAACGATCAGTTGCATCTTCCAGCTTTCCCCGCGCTCGGCGGCGCGGTACTCTCTTGAGGACATCTGCTTGACCTTCTGCGACTGCTCCTTCGGTGGAAGAACCGACAGCCCGTATTGCAGGCACAGCTTGTCCGATCCTGCTCGGAGCCGTTCTATATTTTCATTGTCCGAATGATATTTATATCCGTTTTCACAGCTCACGCTGTTGACAACAAAATGTGAATGAGTGTGTGCCTTGTCGGTGTGGGTGGCGACGAGAACCTCGAAGCCGGGGAACATTTTTTCTGCAAACTTTACGGCGATCTCGTGAGCCGTTTCGGGAGTAATATCTTCCGTGGGAGAGAAGGACTGCGTGAAGTGATAGAACATTCTGCCGTCGGTCTTGCCGTACTGCAGCTTGGTATTCATAAATTCTTGGTAAGCGGATTCGGGAAGACAGTTGACACCCGACACAAGTTTCCTGCCTTCGTGTACGGTTTTGCTCTCCCGCTTGCAGTAGGAAAGGATGAATGCAAGTCCGGCTCTTGACTGTGTGCGTTTGTTTTTCATTACGTTAACCGTTGCCATCCGACCACCGCTTTCGTTCCAACAGTTCCGTCAGAGCTGCGCTTACCTCTGCGTACTGCTCCTTCATTTCCGCAAGGCTTGCTACGCTCACCCTGCCCATATTGCAGAGCATCGTGAGTTGATTGAGGTTGCGCCCGATGGCTTTCTGCTGACGGAGCACCTCATCCAGTCCGTCTATGACCACGATCTGTCTGCCGAGGCAGGATTTTGTCACGTAGTCGGTGAAGGTCATATCCGCTTGCTCTGCCTTGCGGTGTATGGCGGCGAGGTGTTCCTCGCTGATGCGTATACTCATTTTCTTGTTTTTCAAAAATAGACGCTCCTTTCTGTTTTAAAGTTTCTTTGCTTACTTTCTTTCCAAAGAAAGTGAGTGGGTGCAGGGCTTCTGCCCGCCGAGTAAGCAAAAGACAGGGCGCGGGCGTTCCGCGACCAGTCGAATGCGATGCTCGCACTCTCTCCAAAGAGAGTACAGAAGCGTAACTCCCGCTTTCCGTTCTTTCCCGCAACAACGGCAGAAAAAGGGAAAATATTGTATCCCCGTCCGTCCTCGAAAAAGGGCACACAGGGCGTTTGTGTGGTTCACAGGGCGGTGATCTGCGCCCCGATTGGTTTCCGTCGGCAGAGGAAAGAACAAGGCAACAATGCAGAAGTGTCTGTGCTTTTTGCAGCGGTTTTCATTCTTCATCCGAGGACACCTCTGCAATGTTGCAATCTTCATTTTGGATCGACCACATCCATTTGGTGCCGACCTTGTGTGAAACAATACCGGCAATATTTTTCTTGGCTTCGTTTACGGTACGGCGGGAGATCTGTTTTCTTGCCGCCGCCTGAACGATTTCTTCGCCGGGTATCTCTGTGCCATCCTCCAGCATCGTGCGAATGATTTCTTCTGCCTGCATCGTCTTGGTTTCCTGCTGAGAGGAAATGCCCGACAGCAGATCCTCGGCGGAGACCCCGTCGTATCCGTCGAGCCAACTGAAACCGTCCTCGTTACCGAGATTGAAGGCAAGGGACTTTCCTTCGGGAGCAAGAGAAGATTTATCGTGAACGATGACACGGATATTTTTGTTCT
>JAZSGD010000031.1:0-2691 GCA_045532555.1 Eubacteriales bacterium
GGCTGCCGACCACAAAGATATCCAAATGCTAAACGAACTTCGCGCAAGGGAGAACCCTCAGCTATATTTCAAGGCACACTATCTCTCGGCACAGCATCCGGATTTTGACGAGTTCTACAACGAGAGGATGGTGAAACACATCACTTCTTCAAGCGAAGCGGTGCTTGACTATTTCACCGATTCTTTTGAGATTCGCGATCATGTCCGATACAAGGACGGCAGCAACCGTGTTCACACCTTTCTGTTTCCTTACATTTCACAGCTACTTGATTTGCTCATCGTAACGAAATCGCCCTTTGCAGAAACCGCATTAAAAAAGGCAATAAAGTATAACCGAAAAACATATAAGCGGCTTCGCGAACTGATTTTGTCTGTAAAAAATGATGAGTATTACTCTAATGAATACAGCAGAAATCTTTGGGGAAAAGCCTGCGAGCAGTATTTAGACTTTTTTGAAAACGGAAATATCGTTAGTTTTCTTGCTGTATACTCAAATCATAATACAGACGGAATTATCACAAATGTGGCGCACGTAACTAAAACTCCTACTTCGCCAATTATAAAACATCTCGTTGATGAATTAAACGAATCCTATTTGAAAATCAAAAACTTGAAAGAGAGTTTGGAGGAGTTGTAATTATGCCAAAGTGGTGTTTTAATTACGAGTCCGGCGATTACGAATACATCGAGCGAGACGGATTCAGCATTGACCGCGGAGAGTATGTCTACAACTGGGATGACAGCGAATATCGCTGCGAGGAAGAAGAGGAAGAAGAACGCCGTCGCGAAGATGACGAAGATGACTGGTAATGCATAAAAATCGGGAGAGTTGTTTCGTGCAACTCTCCCGATTTTTTACTTCTTGCAATAAATCTTGATGGCTTCGGCAACGAATTCCGCAGTTCCGTCGCCGTATTTATCGATGTTTTTCTTGAACCGCTCGTCGGCGACGTACATTTGACCGAGGCCTGCGAGGATTTCGTTGGTGCAGTGATAAAAATTCGCTGTAATGTAGTCCTGCAGTTTCTGCACGAGCCGCTGTGCCGTTTTGCTGTCGGAGCTTTTACCGCATTTCTTGCACTCGGCAAACTCGGTAAAGACACCGTTCAGTCCGCCGAGAACGTCATTCCATTTATCTTTGGAGTAGCCTGCGGTCTTTGCCTGACTCTCTTTGTAGGCATCGGTGTTGCCGAAGCGTTGTTTTGCTTCGTTCTCGTACTGCTGACGAACGGTCTCGTATTCGCTGTTGTCAAATGCGCTCATTGTAATCTCTCCTTTTTCTGCTTGTTCCAGAGCTGCGATCAGACGTTCCAAGCGATCTTTCTTCAGCGTCAGCAACCGCTTCTGCTCTGCAAGCGCTTTTTGTTTATCGTAGTTCGGCGAGGCGAGTATCTCAGCAATACTTTTCAAAGGGAAATCCAGTTCACGGTAAAACAAGATCTCCTGCATCCGTACTAAAGATGTTTCATCGTAAAACCGATAGCCGTTTTGCTCGTCAACATAGCACGGCTCCAGCAAACCGATCTCGTCATAATAATGCAGTGTGCGCACGCTGACACCGGTGAGCTCGGCAAATTCTTTGATCTGTAGTTTCATATCTTCACCTCAGTTATGAGTATACACTATAACGTTACGTCAGAGTCAATACTATTTTACACTATTTTTTTCAAAAGGTAAAGGGCGCGGCACCGGGCCGCACCCACAGCAGAAGAGGTCAGATCTCTTCCACCGTTTCCATACCTTCCATAACCTCGACCATGATCCGAGTCGCCAGGATGAAGCCGTCGGTGAACGCTTGGCGAGCCGTGAGGTCGCAGATCTCGCTTTGGCAGTCCTTGAACCTCTCGAAGGTTTCTTTCTGCTGTTCGGTGAGCGTGGACATGAGACCTTCCTCGTTTTTGCAGATGAGCTTCACCAGCTTGTCCATCCGCGATCCGCGCTTCATGTCACGCTCGCACGGACTGATGTTGCCATAGTACAGATCTTCAAGCGTTGTCATGTTCATCCCACCTCACATAGGAAGAGGACGACTCAGCATCGGTCATTCCCGATATCGAGTCGCCCTCTAATTTCATTTTGTCTGCTGCGATCAGCGCATGCTTGACAATCAACATCTCCACCCAAGTCCGTTCGTCGTACTCTGCCGGACGGCCGTTCCTGAGATACTCCGCCATCGCCGCGCTCATCACGCCATACTTTTCGCCTCTGTAAACTTCTTCAATCGTTATTCGTGCCATATTCGCACCTCCTTCGCAGTACACAACAGTACCACAGGAGTTCGCGAAAGTCCAGAGAAAATTAAATTATTTGACAATTAATTATTTTAATATCACTAATCATTTTTTTAACGTTATCTTTTGTCCTATCGTCAAAGGGATTAAAAATCCATTTTGCGTTGGGATATTTCCTGTTAAGATATTCGAAGTAAGGAAAATCAATGCTGCATGAATGACCAAGTATTTCTATTTCCTCAATATGCTTGTCCTTAACAAAATCTTTTAGCAAATCATCTCTATAATATTTACAAAAGGACTTTGTTTTTTTTATGAGAGATGCGTAAGCAGTATATGTATAATAATCGAACAAGCCATCTTCTAACATATCTTCTATGTGCTGTTCTATATCCACTTCTCGATATGGACCTCGTCCTTTTTGTCTAACATCATAATAGTACTTTTCCGGCTGATAATT
>JAZSGD010000211.1:0-3607 GCA_045532555.1 Eubacteriales bacterium
AAGGAACAAAAATATGCTTGTAAATTTAAATGACGTATTAAAAAAAGCCCAAGAGGGCAAATATGCGGTCGGTCTTTTCAATACCACCGACAGCGATATGCTTCAGGCGGTCATTGATGCAGCAGAGGAACTGAATTCCCCCGTCGTCATCGGTACTGCCGAGGTTCTTTTGCCGTATGGCGAGCTTCAGTTGATCGCGCCTTCGGTCATTGCGGCGGCGAAGAGGGCAAAGGTGCCCGTAGTTGTCCACTACGACCACGGTCTGACCTTTGACAGATGTATGGAGGCGTTGAAACTTGGTTTCTCCTCGGTTATGTTTGACGGCTCGGTAAAGGATTATGAAACCAACCTTGCGGAGACTCGTGAGATTGTTAAGATTGCTCACTCCTTCGGTGCATCTGTAGAAGGAGAGATTGGTCACGTCGGCAACGCTATTGACGGTGACGAGGATCTTACAGACATGTATACCACTCCCGAGGAGGCGAAGGCATACATCGAGGCTACCGGTGTTGATGCCCTTGCTATCGCTATCGGCTCGGCTCACGGCGTTTATAAGAAAAAGCCCATGCTTAATATCGAGCGACTCAAGGAGATCCGCGCGGCAGTTGACACTCCTCTGGTTCTTCACGGTGGGAGTGGTCTTTCTGACGACGATTTCCGTAACACCATCCGCGAGGGAATTGCCAAGATCAACATCTTCACCGACCTCTGTCTCGCCGGCGACAGAGCTACGGCCGACGGCAACGCCAAGAATATAGGCTACTTGGATACTCGCAACCTCAAGGTTCAGTACATCAAGGAAGCGGTTAAAGAAAAAATCCGCCTCTTCGGTTCGGAGGGAAAGGCTTAAGGTAATATTCAGGGAGGAGGAAACTGTTTTTCAAAATATGTTTCCTCCCCCCTCCGTCGCTCGCAACGGCGTAATAAGTTTTACCGGCAAAGCTCGCGCACATATTGTCTGTGCGGCTATTTCAAATGCTCTAAAATTGCATTTGAGATAGCCCTTATTTCATATGTTATATTGCTTTTTCAGCTTTTTTATCAGCTCGGTAAAGGGAACTATCAATAATCCCACAATGAAATTGCTTATGCCGTGAGTCACGTCAAACGCGACACCCGCCGCCATCCACGTGAGTATCCCGTTCCAATCCAATCCGAAAAACAAAGCCTGTCCCGGAGCATACAATATGCCAAACGCGAATCCGAACAGCGAGCAAACCACGGGATAGACCGCGCAGCAAAGCCACCTCGGCATTTTCTTCGGCAGGATCATCGTTATCGCCCACAGGATAGTCCAGATATACAGATATGGCATCCACCACAGAGCAAATCCCGCATAGAGTCCTTCGATCATTACGTAAATATAGACCGATATCAATGCGTACCCTCTGAACGATAGCGTGAGCACCATGATCAGCATCCCGAGCAGGTGGATGTTAGGCAAAACCGCCATGATAACTCTTGAACAGAACATCAAAGAGCCCATCACAGCGCAGATCACCATCATCAGTATGCGCCTCCGCCAGATATCCTTTGGGCCTTTTTTACTTTGTGTAGACAAATCTGAAGCTCTCCCCACCACTTATTTTCTGGTCGTTTACACCGTAGGGCATCATAGTCTCACCCTGATAAAATCCCCAATACGCCTTATCGTTATCCCAGCTTGCAAGGATTCCGTTGAGCGTATCAAAAAAGCTCGGATCATTGATGAGCTCGTGCTCGTACATGGCTTCTCCAAGGGTCTCCTTGTCGGTTTTAAGTGTGACGGTGATCTTCTTGTCACCTGCCTCAATCTCAAGGGTAACCGTCTTGGCACCCTCGCCAAGCGTTACGTCAGAGGTGTAGGTCGCATTTTCCCACAGGCCAGTCGCGTCGGTCTTATCGTCGCAACCAACAAAGCAGAAAAGGGAAATAATGACCAAAATCACGGCAGTAGTTGATAAAATTGTTTTTTTCATAAAAAATAAATCCTTTCTTTTTTCACAAAAAGGATAAAATAAAAGCGCTCTCTCCGTGAGGACGAAGCGAACGCAAAAAAAGATACCCTGCCCGTATCTGCAAAAACGATCGCGTCTCTCACTCCGCCCAGAGACCTTTATCGGGCACAGAACGGTAAGCATTCCGACTTGATCGTTTGCAGACGGCAAACGAAGATACGGTAATGGCTGTTGCCGCGGATTCCCACCGCAGTTTCCTTACCCCCGAGCAGTACCGTCATACAGGAATGAACCTCCGCAGTACGCCCGACAACAGATCACTTTCGCGACCCGATGAGCTGTGTTATTCTTTTGTGTGACTTAATTCTACCACAAATCCCGACACATTTCAATAGTAAAACAAAAAACATCACAATTTTTTAAAAAATTTACCGATAAACCCAACCTTTCTCTGATTTGAACTGTCTATAAGGTGAAGCAGCTTCAAATGATAATCCACAAAAACCAACGAAACAGGAGAACAAATGAATTATAAGGATCAAAACGACGCCTCCTTGGTCGAGCTCACACTTCTCGGAAATGAAAGGGCATTCGAGGAGCTTGTTAAAAGATGGCAGAGCGCAGCTATGAAAAGCGCAGTCTCGATAACCAGCAATCATTATACCGCAGAGGATGCGGTCCAGGATGCCTTTGTCACGGCTTGGCAAAGGCTTGATACTCTACGCGACCGCGAAAAATTCGGCGCATGGATCTGCCGCATAGCGCGTTATCGCGCAATAAATCTCGCAATACGCTACCGCGAGCATATCCCGTTCGATCTCATTGAAAACACCGAGCACGAAGCCTTCGACGATCTTATCGGATATTATGATAACGAGCTTGAGAGCAAGGAGCTCATGTATCACGTTGAAAACCTGTCCGAAAAGGTAAAATCCGTGATAAAAATGTTCTATTTCGAGGGTCTTTCCGTGGAGACTATTTCAAAGAAAATGGATCTTGCAGTCGGAACAGTAAAAAGTCGACTTCATGACGGCAGGATCAAGCTGAGAAAGGAAATGGGCCTTATGGATAAGAATAATGAAAAGGAAACCTTGCTTGAAGCGGTCATGAGACGCGTCAATGAGCTGAAAAAATGGAAATTAAGAAAAAACAAAAAGGGATTTGAAAAAGAATATAACGAATGTCTTACAGAGGTAGAGGATCTTCCCGAATCCGAGCAGAAATATCACGCTCTCGCAGACGTGCTCAATCTCGGATATTGGTATCTGTCCAACGAGAAGAAGGAGGAGCTTGAAAAAAGGATCAAGGAAGCCGCGATAAAAGGAAATAACAGAGAAGTGCTTGGATATTCGATCACGCGCGCCTCGGATAATCTGTCGGGCAAGGCAAAGATCGAATATGATCTCAATGAGATCATTCCCGAGCTTGAGGCTTACGGCTTGACCGAGGCGATCGGCTCCGTCTATTTCTGGATAGGATACGAATACTTCTCGTCACTGCACGACGTTCAGTCAGCCGAGGAATACTTCGAAAAAGCAATAAATATATTGACACCCGACGACGTTTATCATGCAACCTCAAAGGCAGCGATCGAAGTCTTTAAAAAATTCAGAGACGTCCTGAACGATAGCCAGAAATACCTTATAAGCCTTGTAGGAGAAGAATATAGA
>JAZSGD010000308.1:0-3406 GCA_045532555.1 Eubacteriales bacterium
TTGGAGGACAAAAAAATGGTAAAAATGAGACTCAGAAGAATGGGCGCAAAGAAGGCTCCCTTCTACCGTGTAGTTGTTGCTGACAGCCGTTACCCCAGAGACGGTCGTTTCATCGAGGAGATCGGTTACTACAACCCCGGCACAGAGCCCGCAGAGGTTAAGATCGACGCTGAAAAGGCTAAGGCTTGGCTCGTAAAGGGTGCACAGCCCACCGAAACCGTAAAGTCTCTTCTCAAGAAGTCCGGTATCGTTGACTAATTCTGAAAAGAATATCAACAATATCTGATTTAAGATTGGAGAATTTCATGGTGGATCTTAAGGAAACACTGCGTAACATCGCAGTCGCTATCGTTGATAATCCCGATGAAGTCGTGGTTGTATGCAACGAGACCGAAAACAGTATCACTCTTACTTTGAGTGTTGCTCCCGACGATATGGGAATGGTCATCGGCAAGGGCGGTCGTATCGCTAAAGCGATCCGTATGGTCATCAAGGCCGCTGCCGCAGGCTGCAACAAAAAGGTAACCGTTGATATCAGATGATCAAATCAAAAAAATACCGAGTAGCTATGTCTGGCTACTCGGTATTTTTTTATGTTTTCTTTAGCTCTAGGATGCGTAGAAATATCTCGGTCATCATTTCCCTTTTTTCCTTATCGAGTCCGTTATAGGTCTTGATAATGGTGTTGAGCTTTTTAGGGCCTCCGCGAGTCAGCTCGGTCAGTGTCCTCGCGCCCGTTGCGTCGACGACGTCGAACAAGGTCTCGATAAACTCGCGCTTTTCCTCCGAGGTCATCTTGCTCATTCGTCTGCGGAATTGCTCCTCGTTCTTCTTGCCCGCCTTTGACAGCTCCTTGAGCTTTATAAATCTGGGACCGTCGAGCACCCAAGAATACGGATCGTGCTGAAAAACTCCCGAATTCGTGCTCTTGACCACGCTGAACCTATCTCCCTTTTCAAACATCGTGCCTACGGTCGAGGATTGGGGAATAAGGATCGCGAGCTTGCTCTGCACCTTGGCATAATCCTCGGACTCCAATACCGAACGTGAAAATCCGGGACCGTCGAGCGAGTACACGCGCAAAATTCTTTCCTTGACCTCATCTGAGCATTTTATCGCTGAATATATCGCGAGATTTCCGCCCTTCGAGTGACCCATCACGTATATTTTTTCGTCGGGATATTTTTTAGCGATCCTTTCGAGATACTCGACCGCCATTCGCTGCGCGGGTATCTCGTCGAGAAACGCAAGACGGCAGTCCTCTCTCCAGCCGACGATAGAGTCGTCTGTTCCTCTGAAGATCACGACCATACGGTTACAGTCAATATGGTAAGTAACTGCTCCGAACTGATATCCGTCCTCGTGGCTCGTACGGGCATCAAAATCGGTTATGAGCGCTCCGCCGTAGCGCTTCGTCCTCGCCGCCTCGCAAAAGGTTCTGTTTATCTGCTTTGACGGGAATATGAGTCCAAGGCTGACCTTCTCGTATTTTCCGTCCGTGCAGTACTCGCTCGCGGCTTCGCTGAGTGTACAGTTTTCTCCGTGACAGAGCTTTTTATAATCGACGTAGGAAATCATGGAGAAGATAGCGCTGTCTATTTCTCCAAGGCGAGATTCTATAAACGAAAGGTCGCCGCGCCATCTTAAATAATCAAATATAGTTGACATAGCACTATCCTCCTTCCCTTTCTTCGATCACATCATACCACTATATTATTAAGCAAACATTAAGAAAATTATTCCACCATTATTTCAACCGAAGAAATATTCTTGATCCTCCAGTCCTCGGTGTCGGTGTAATATATTGAAAGCATATCGCCCACCGAAACGAAAACCAGACCTTCGTGATCCTTCAAAAGTCCCTTGTAATAGAAAGAAGAATTGTCCGCAACGATATAAATGACCGTATTGCCGTCAACGGTAAAGGTCTTGATCTCCCTGACCGTGATCTCCGCAATTTTCTTTTCAACCTCGGGAGCCTTTTCGCCCTCAACTATCTCGTTTTCAACGAGAAGCTCCTTATAAGCCTTCATTGCCTCTGCCTGATTGGGCGCAGTTGCAACGATGCTGGGATGCTCGACGTTAACGAGCGCGTAAAGTCTGACGTAACCGCTTGCGTCCTTGAGTACCATAATATATGTAGCCTGACCCGAAACGTTGACGAGCGACGGGAAGGATGCCTTATATCCCTTCTCCTGAACTATACCCTCGGCGGCGTGCATAGCGCCGTATTCCTCCGCGCCAACGACGGGATAGTATTTATATTCGCCCGTTCTCGCGTTGCTGATAATAAATCCGATATTGGATTCGTCGCTGGTGACCGATGTGACGCCCGTGAAATACCAAACGTCGTCGCCGATAACGATATAGCCGTAATCGTCGGTGGTCTGCTTACAATCCTTGTTTCCTATGATGCTATTGATGAATCCGCCCGAGAGAGTGCCGAACCAGTTGTACTTCTGCTCTGCGAGATCGCCCGAATAGACTGCGTCTACCCAAGCGGGAACGTCCTCGACCGCATAAAGCTCGCTCTCACCCGTGCAGGGATCGAAAATGACCGCCTCGCAGACGTCCATAGCTCCGAACGGGAAGACCTTGGGCTTAAGACAAGTGATTATATAATAAGGATTTCCCTCGTCGTCGACCTCAAAGCTGATGAAATCGTCGAATATCTTTGTGGGATAGTCGAAACGGAGCTTTCTCATAAGGTCGTCGCCAAAATAAGCGCTCTCAACGTATTTCAGGGGCTTTTTGAGCTCCATATACTCGGCGCTGTTGTTCACGGGGTCGACCATAACGTATCCGGGAACGCCCTTGTCCATATTGGCAAACCACTTGAAGAAATCGGCGTGCTCGAGGTTTGCAACCTTCTTGGGCGTGTACTTATAGTTGATCTGCGTGTAGTTGTCCGAGACCACGTACTGCGAGACCATGTGCGACACCTTACCCAAGGTCTTATTACCGAGGTAACGCGCCGAATCGCTGTCCATAAGCGCTATATTGGTGACCTCGTCCGACTCCTTCATGTCATCGGCAAACACCGCCTCCTCGACCTCGATCACACTCGCGTATTTTCTCGCGTTGAATACCTCGGAGGAGATTATGCTTCCGAGAATGAGAACGATAATAGGCGCGACCGTGATAAGCAGGGCGAGCTTATTGAGTCTGCGTCTGTTAAAGTTTATTTTCGGATACTTGCGCACTTTTCCGGATTTGTTTACAACGTTGACACCGTCGTCCGACTTAAGAATGAAAGGATAAGCAAACGACGCTATCACGAACATAAGATACGACCAGAATTCAGGCGCCATCGGGTTTATCGGAGGCAACGTGATATAAAACGAGATCGCGGTGAACAAAATTCCCGATACGACCGACAGAATTATCTTGCCCTTTTTTGTCATTG
>JAZSGD010000224.1:0-8464 GCA_045532555.1 Eubacteriales bacterium
AAGCGGTCTTGGAAGACAATACCCAGGAACAACTCCTTGGCTCACAGAACGACATGGCTACGATCCGACTTGTTTGTTGACCGGCATTGACAATGGTGGGCTTGTTGTTTTCGTCAAGATAGCCGATTTTTCTGTAATCGCTGTTAATTGCGTGAACGGAATAGAAGGAGAAGTCCGTTGCGAAATTCTTGAAGCTGATGTCCTCAAGAACCTCATATTCCATTTCATAGTAGGCTCTGTTTTCGTCCACCTGGGGAAATTCCATATGCGTATAGGTTGCCTTGATCTTACCGTCGTCGGAAAGATAGGTCAGCTCAATATCAGCATAGGTGGGACCTGCCGCATCCAAAATATTAACCATATCCTCTGTTGCGGAGTAGTTTCCGTCGGCATCGGTATATTGCAGATAGCTGTGGTTTCCGGCATAAGTGTGCTGGGGGTCGCCAACCCACAAGGGTGCGGACATCGCTCTATGGTCGGGGAGCATCTGCAGGTCCTTACCGTGTACGTAATAAGATGTAATACAGTTGGTTTCGGTGCAACCTGTGGAGAGGTGATAGTAAGGAGCAAAGAACTGTATGGAGGATATCTGCTTGAGAGGATACTGTCCCCAGTTCATATAGGTCTGGAGAACCGTAAGCTTTTCGGTCTCGCCCGCATTTACGTATACGGGGATTCTGACCTCACTGTAACCTACGTCGCCCCACAAATACAACGGAACTTCGAACTCGTGGTTAAAGTTCTTGGAAACCTCGGTGGGTATCGGAAGCAGGGTGTCGCCTCCGTCAAGAACCGCGCCGCCCTCGATCGAGCAACCGTAGGAATAAGCCATAACGTACATGTTGCGGTTGTAGCTATCGCCCTTAACCGAGAAGGATACTGCTCCGTGGAAATTCTGTGCATAGTAATATCCAGGGTTAAATCCGATGTTCTCGGGAATTGTGAACGCGTACATACCGCGGTAGCCGTCGTAACCGTCAAAGGTTGCGTCGGGGGTCTTATCGGTATCTATCTTGATGTTGTTCGCCGTCAGAGGATTGCGCTCGATGAGAGCCTGCTCAAGGAATGCATCAAAGATATGTTCAGGATCGGTATTAGCATCGGTATTAGTATCGGTATAAATTCTCTGTCCGAAGTAGAACTGGGTGGGAGAATTGTAGATATTCATACTCGTGCCGATAGAACTATCAGTAGCCTTGTAGTTTTCCAATTCTGCGGAAGAATTGCACTCGGGCTGCATTTCTATCGTATTGTTCTCGGGCACGATGGTCTGAGTAACCGTATACGTGCTTCCATCATACGAGACCTTTATAGTACTGGACTCGTCACCGTAAGGAAGAATGTATCCAAATACACCTGCCGCCGTGAGGAATCCTGCGTATGCTACGTTGGATACAGACGCACCCGAATCAAGAGTTTCGTACTTGGTGCCGTTCTTGTCAACGATCACAACACTACTTGCCGTAACGTTTGTGATCATACCAATCTCTTGGATACCTGTAACGTCCTGTTTGGGAGCAACGATGCTGAGTACCTGGTGCATCTTGTCGGTGTAGGTGTGGAGACCTCTGTCGAGCAAGAGCTCGGGAGAGCTACCAGTTTGGATAGTGACGAAGTTGATAGCTGATATAGTTACGGCTTCTCCTGGCTGACCGTTAAAGTCAATACGAAGACCGTAAATATCTACAACTTCATCAAAGTAAACTGTATACGTATGCTCCTTGCCGTCCGCTATAGTGTCGAATTTGAGTATATGACCGGCATTTTCTGCGCTGTCCCAGCTCATACCGTTCGCAGTAGCATAACGCAGCTCAACGCTCGTCGTGGACTCCAACGTCATCGTGATCTGCATAGCGTTATGCGTCTCTGTATTGGTAATTTGTGCGGTGGTCTCCGTATATACTAACGGGTCGTTCGATGAAGATACCGTAAATGCGAGAGCACCGTCATTATATGCGGTTCGCGCTTGAGTATTAGTATACGTAATATCTGTACCGCGGATCTTATAGCTCAGTCCGCTTCGGTATGCAAAGTTGCTCAAAGAATAAGCACTTTTATTCGTAGCCGCGCCTGTCAAACCGTCCTCAACAAAGTTCTGACCGTACGCGTGGATATCGTAATAGTAGTAACCGTAACGGTAAATATTTGCCGTTGCGCTCTTGATCGAATTCGACGCATAGTACGTGGTTTCAACATCGTTTACAGAAGTCTTTACGTAAACGTCCATCGTGTCCTGAACGTACGTTTTGCCTGCCTTGTTGGTGATCGTAACGTACTGAGATTCTTCACTAGTAAGAGGATAGTAGAAATTCATATTGTTGTTTTCTACTACGTAGTTTTGACGGTCACCGTCCACTGTGGGTTTGGTGGTATCATTTTTGTCAAGAACACCCGCGGCTGTGCCGAAATAGGAGGTAACGCCGTTTGCGAGCTTATTCGCATTTTCAACGATGTTGGTGGGAGTTACGTCCTTACCACAGTCAGAGCAGATCTCAGCATAAGTGCCGTCGTTCTTGACATAAGAACGCTTGTGATCGCAATTAGCGGGCTTACTGCTTACAGTTCCCTTTGCGTACTCAGACATTCTTGCATAGTACAGGAACATAGCATACGCAGTGTTCTTCTGTGCTTCACTTGCCTCGCCATACTGAACATAGTCGGAAATATAGTTGAGAATACTGTATTTCAGAGTTACGGTATCGGTTCCGTCAGTAACCACTATGTTATACTGATGACCGAACCTAGTTGCAGGGATATTGTCGATGAGAACGTAATATTTGCCATTTTCTTCAAATATATCGTTTCCACAGTTCAGTCCCTCTATCGTAACCTTGAGGTTTTTAACATCACCGGTATAGTTGAGGTAGCAACGAAGTGCTACTGTACCTTCGAGATATGCATTTACCTCAGAGAAATCAAGAATCGACTCATTGGTCGAAGTTTGTACCTTCTTCTTAATTCCGTACAAATTGTCTACAGACATATTGTTCACAGGGTTAGTTTCAGCGTAGAACATGCCGGCATTCGCAAGATTACTTGTATTGTAATTAAATGCCAACTGCGCCATAGCGCCATAGTTGAGCATACTTTCCATTGCTACTACGACTTCGTCCTTTACACCCTGCTGGATTGCGAGACCAACGTAGTCCTTAACGGAATATGTACGGACCTTGCCCGCAACACCGTTCTTATAGGGTGTTATCGTAATCACATCGGCCTGCTGTGCTGCAGCGAGCGATACTTCGAGCACACGTCTCTCTGTTGTGCCTTTCACACTCGTGCCCATGCTGCCAACAGAGACCTGGTAAGCAGCATTATCGCCAACTTTGACAGTGTAATAATCTACTTTTCCATCAACGTTGGTAAAATAAAAAGACATCAGGACCCTACCTGAAAGAGACACGTTCAGCGCAACGAGCTTATCTCCCAGATTGCCTGCATTTACAGCATCGCCTGCAAATATCGAGAAGTTAATTCCCGATATAACAAACATGCATGTAAGAAGCACAGCCAAGGCCTTTACGAAAAATTTTTTCATAATCCACCTCTTCGAATTATAATTTCTTATACGTATGCTAAATCTAGCTTATCATACACGATAATTATACAATATTTATTATTATAAATCAATATTTTTGTTATAATTTAACAAATTAGTTGCATTTTGTGTACGATTTTCGTTTCGATAGCATTATTTTCACAAAATACTTTAACGTGATAAATTTTTATCACATTTAAACAAGGAAATTATACGTTTACTCGTTCAAATTGTTTAAATGATAAAATTGCACGGAAGGCTTCTTCTCAAACTTTTATACCAATAATCTGCCCCGAGGTAATCGTTGCTTTAGCAAGTTTGAAATGTCTGTCCGGGAAATGACAACAGCGACGCATTTTGCATAAAAACAAAGGCTTACAGACGAGACAGACTGCAGGGCAGCAGCGGAGACAGACGAAGCGGACAAACTTCATCGCGAAGCTAATTCAACAACGGAAGAACTACTCAAAATGATGCTCGCAGAGATCAAAAAAAGCAAAATGATTTGCAGAAAAGTCAAAAAAGCACCGCAGATGCGATGCTTTTTTTCTGTATCTCTATTATTCTCTATTATTGTAGCTCTCTATAACGTGCTCGGCAAATATGCGACCAAGCTCAAGCTCACATAGTGCGTCGTAATGCCCCCAATCGGGATCGCCCTCGGGCTCATTGACGGTAACAAGTCCCGCATCTATGGTCGAAAAATAAAGATTAAGCTCCGAGAGCTCGCTAAATCTTCGCTTTGCCTCGTTGACGGTGGGATATCCCGGCTCACAATAAGGGCCGTTGGATATTCCTGCGTCGATAAAATAGATCCCGCCGTCCTCGGCATAAGGCGCAAGATCCTCGCGTAGATAAGAAACGAAGGCAGATTGATTGTCAAAATATCTGTCCGCTTTGGCTTGCGTGGTGTCTGATTCGCCCTGCATCCAGCAGATCGCCCCAATGCGCGCGTCGTATCCGAGAGATGCAAGATGCTCCATATTTTCTCTAACAAAGATCAGAAAAGCATCGTAAATCGAGCCTCTCTGCCCCGCCCTCAGCCAATGATGGTGGATAGAATAACCTGACATCGTATATTTCAAAATCAAAATAGTCTCGTCGGGATAGGCTTTTGAAAGAGTATCAGCCATGCCGACCTCGGGTCCGAAAAAGCCGTCGGCTGCGCCGCAGGTCAGGTCGACCGGCAAATATTCACCGTCTGAGCAGGCGTTATGATCGTCTATGCAATAATTGATCAGAACAGACGGATATCCCTCGCGGTATCTCGCAAAATCCTCTGCAGAAGAATTCTTTTCAAGATAGCTGACGATCGAGCTGCCGCTTGCATTGCTCTGCCCTAAAAGCAAAATGACCTTGACCTTCTGCCCGTCTCCGCTCGGCAGGGTTTCGGTGAGCTCGTACTCGGTATTCATATTCATCACCACGGTCTCGTCGACGGACGTGTCCACGTCGCCCGAGCTTTTGCAGCTGACCGCGCAAAGACAAGCCGCGCAAATGAAAATCAAGCATAAAATGCGGAAAGATTTATTCAACAAAATTGTCACCTCGGCTTATTGCCACACGTATTATCATCAGATTCTCACCGTTGCCGTGTGCGGACGGTGATCGGACGCCACGATCGACGGAATATCGGCGTCTATGACCTCAATATCACGCGAAACGAAAATATAATCGATCTTTTGCACGGGTCTGTCCGAGGGGAAGCTGAGCTTCGGCACATCGAAAAGCTCCGCCGTGTCCTTCATTCTCGCCCTGATTGGATCGAGCACGGGATCATCGGGAGTCACGTTAAAATCGCCCATAAGTATGCATTTTTCATCGACCAAAAGCCTCGAGACAGCCTTCGCCGCACTCTCCTGCTCGTCGGGATTCAACCCAAAGTGCGAGATCAAAACCGTCAAGCCATCCTCAAGCTCTGCACGTAAAACGCATCGGGTTTCATAGTAGCCGTCGTATGCCTTGGGCTCGGGATCGGGAATAATAATGCTCTCGGCACTCAAGATCGGAATTTTTGATAAGATCGCGTTGCCGTAAGGACCTTCGTTTGCAAATTCGATCGCCTTGGCAAAATAGCAATATTTCATTTCCGTAAGCTCGGCAAGTCTTTCGACCTGCGCCGTGTATTCGGGATGAATACCCTGATCACGAATCTCGTTGAGACCCACGATATCCGCACCACAGGCAAGAATCGCCTTCGCCATAACGTCGAAATCGATCCTTCTCTCAACAAAATTCAGGCAATGCTGCGTGTTAAAGGACATTATTTTCATTTTGATCTCCTCACCTAACTTTATTTGGCTCTACTTGATTGTAACATATTATCCGCGAGATGTCAATATCATCACAACGACACAAATCGAGAAAATATCAAAACAAAAGGAGTCCACTTGGACTCCTTTTGTTTTGAGGTTATAGGACAAATTTACAACTTCAAATTATCATTAAATGTGCTTTTCCATTTTCACCTCATCATTATATCGAAGAAGCAACTTTATAAATTTCCTTTTGTCAAAGAGGAAAAGCTCAAATAACCGCCAATTTATAATAGAACTTGTAGCTTGATTAAAATAACTGCACAAATATTTGTCAGCAGGTAAAACATCCAACTGTTCCCCGTCATATTTGCTATAAACTCCAAAAGCAAAATAATATACACCGCTTAATGTCTTACAGTGGAAAACAATCAAACAATCATCCAAGCAAATTTGCTTTCCGTTGACAACAATACTATCATTGACGATCAGTCCCTGTTGTTCCAAAAAACTAACAGCTTCTTGCCTCTCAACGACATTATATTTTTCTTCGAATTCTTCAGCCTTATCGTTTATCAATCTTTTTGTATACTTTTTACCGTAAACCACATACAAAACAAGAAGAATAAATGTGGTAATCATCCATATTATCAAAGGAACAAACGGAAGAAATTTTAGATCGGTACAAAGATCCAAAACAATCCCAAATACCAATACAAAAACAGCACCTCCAAGAATATAGAAAAAGCTGGGCATCACTCGTTTATATAAAAAATTATACTGATACTCAGGCATATTTTCCTTCTCAATTTGAACGATTTTCTTCCATTTTCCCATAAACTACCACTCCCTTTCTTTAATTTATTATAGCATAAAATACATAGTGTGTCAATCCGTTTGCGCGAAGTGCAACTTCATTTTCAGCATAAGCCGCAACATCATTGCACAGCATGTCATTTCCACCTCGTTTATTTGTGCCGCAAGCGGATCCGCCCATAATCCCCACTTCGTTCGGAGAAGTGGCGTTGCTATAAAACCGAACAAAAAAAGCCAAAACAAAAAGCAGGTCTTGTGACCTGCCCTTTGTTTTGGGTTATCCCAACAATTTCGAACCTTACATAATGAGAAAAAAACCGAACTCATCTTTTTTTGTTATAATCTCTGATGGCACTACGTTTTGCCATTTTTACAATTCTCCCAAAACCAACAGTTGCACTATCAAATGACATCAATCGTTTTCCATTTACATCATAAAGTTTTATGGATTTATTATTTCCAGTTGTAATTTTTCTATATTTTACTGAGTCCCATAAAACTTCCTTTTTCAATTTAATAAAGAGAACTAAATACTCCTCTTTGAGAGAAATCTTGTTTACAATACAGCGATATGAAATTATTGTAGGTAAAACAAGTAAAGCAACTATACCAAGTATCAAAAATATAATTCCTACATCCTCGTGCCAAATAAATGTTGTCGGTATTCCAATCACCAAACTAACAAATGCTGCTATGGACAACGCAATTTTATAAGCCTTGCCCATCTTGGCGATAAACTCACCTTTGGGAAGATCAAGTTCTTCGCATTCGGCTGAAGCCTCTAAATAATCGGCCATAGCTCTTCCGACTCCCGGCATATAACTCATTTCTACACCGCCTTTCTTTGTATTTCATTATATCACAAAATTACTATTCTTTCAATACTTTTTCATAAAGTCGCAGGTTCGAGACTAAAAGATTCAAAAAAATGTGCAATGGTGAAAGGGGGGTTACCCCTAAAAACACGAAAAGCCCTTGAAAATCAAGGACTTTTGTGTCAGAGTGTAAAATTGTTGCACTAATACAGCTCCCCCTGCTGGACTTGAACTCAGCTTTACTTCGAGCCTTCGGCTCTCGTACACGAATTTTGCAAGCAAAATTCTACCCTGTCGCGCAAGCGCGCAGATTGCGCCTCGCCTCAAGTTCAAAAGAAAAAGCCAAAACAAAGGGCAGGTCTTATGACCTGCCCTTTGTTTTGGCTCCCCCTGCTGGACTTGAACCAGCGACACCCTGATTAACAGTCAGGTGCTCTACCGACTGAGCTAAGGAGGAATAAATTTCCGTAGGCTTTGATATAAGCCTTACGGTATATATAAATGAAACAGCTAAACTAATGTTTAGTTTAGCTGTTCTGTGTTGGCAATGAGCTATCTTCCCGGCTCGTCTCCAAGCAAGTATTGTCGCCTCAGCAGAGCTTAACTTCTGTGTTCGGAATGGGAACAGGTGGACCCTCTGCGAAAAAACACCAACTCGTCCGCTTTTCACGGACTTTTAAATATCAGCGATTAGCTATCTTCCCGGCTCGTCTCCAAGCAAGTATTGTCGCCTCAACAGAGCTTAACTTCTGTGTTCGGAATGGGAACAGGTGGACCCTCTGCGAAAAAACACTGATTAATGGTGCACCTTCAGGGACTCGAACCCGGGACCCACTGATTAAGAGTCAGTTGCTCTACCAACTGAGCTAAAGGTGCAAGTCTCTTAAGATATTCTTGACCAATCGTCAAGGTAAAAGGAATGAGTTATGAGAAACCGAAACTCAAACAACCTTAAACTCACCCGTGTTGCAGTAGCGTTGACATGTGTCATGCAACAAAGGAGGTTCAAGCCCTCGGTCTATTAGTATCGGTCAGCTGAA
>JAZSGD010000093.1:0-1826 GCA_045532555.1 Eubacteriales bacterium
TTCCAAGTCCGATATAGTTGAGATCATCGGCAAGGACGGTACAAGTGAGTTCCATTATTGCGACTCTTTCGGCTTCAAAAAGGTAGACTTTGAGCCTGAAAAAGCCAAACTCAGCGAGAGATATTTGGATTTATCGAAGGGCGAAAAGATAAAAGTTCTGTTCGTTCCGGTTGGTAAATATCCGCAGGAAATGGAAATCCCCAACACCTACGAAGCGATGACCGAGCTTGTCGGCGGTGGCACAGAAGAATATATGCCGTTTGAAAATGACAACGCAGCACTCGTTTGTTATCGGCACGGTAAGACGAATGAGTTGCCTATGAACCGAGCCGTCTATGTTGAACCGAAGCTGACTGAAATGGATTATTACGATCTCAAGCGTGAGTTTAGTAAAGCCGAAGATAGCGGTAAACACCTTGTCGGTCATATCGTTTTCACGATAGACACCTTTAACGAGCCGTTACCTGAGTTTGAAAGAACCTATGCAATCAGCTCGGACAACAAGGCTTTTCAGTCAGGTATGGGCGGCTATTCTATCTACGGTCGTTCTCTTGACGGCGCTGATCCTTGCCTGAGAATGGAAGGACTGATGGCGGCAGAGCGTGGCGGAAAAGACGGTTGGAAGATTGAAAAGTGCTTTTTGGTCGAGGACTCAAAGCAAATCTCCGACATCATTCACGGCGATTTCTTCATAGCAAATGCCAATGTGGAAGCCGAGAAATACGAGAGCTTAACCCACGAACAGCTCGTAAAATTCCGCAACTTATTCAAATATCCTGAGAGGTTTACCGAAACCGAACACGGATATACCGCAGAAAAATACACGCCCCAAAGGGCGGGTAAAGAACGCTAATCTCAAGAAAATCGGGGCAACCCGAAAAGACTGCATTATCTTAGCGAGCAGACTGTTTATACTCCTATCGGCGTAAAACAGTAAAACTCGTTAGGGGTTGCCCCTAATACCCCAAATCAGAAAGGAGTCTGCAATGACAGAATTTATCTTTTTCCTTGTCGGTTTACTACTCGGCAGTTGCATCGGCATCACCATTATGTGTTGCCTGCAAATCAACCGACTTTACAAATCTAATTCTTCCACAAAGGAGGTCGAACCTTATGAAAAGAAGAACTGTTAAAAAGCAGTTTTGGTTCTCCCGTGATGAAGCTCAGGACTTGCAGAAGAAAGCCAAGAGGACTTGTCTTTCCGAAGCGGCTCTTGTGAGATTGCTTGTGAAAGGATACGAGCCGAAGGAACGACCGGACGAGCGTTTCTATGATGTGATGCGACAGTTATCTTCCATCGGCAACAATATCAATCAGCTTGCTGCACAAGCGAATACACTCGGCTTTGTCGATGCTCCCAAACTTAAAAAGGAAGCGGAGCGTTGGCACAAGTTTCAGGCAGACGTGGAGCGACAGTTCCTTCGCCCTGACAAGTGTGATATGAAATGGCAGTAAGTAAGATATGGAAAGTTACAGTCCGTCTTGCACAAGTTATCGACTATGCACTCAACCCTGAAAAGACGGCGGCAGATAATTACACCCCCGAACAGTATCAGGCGTTGGCTGATGTTCTTCAGTATGCAAAGGACGAGGAAAAGACGGAGCGTGAGTTTTTCGTTGACGGTATCAACTGCAATCCTTCTACTGCCCGTGACCAATTCGTAACGGTTAAGGAGCAGTTCGGGAAACCTGACGGCATACAAGCCTATCACGGGTATCTCAGTTTTAAGGAACAGAATATCTCCCCTGAACTTGCTCAGAAGATCGGAATGGAATTTGCACAAACGGTATGGGGTAAAAGATTTCAGGTCGTGGTTACAACCCAC
>JAZSGD010000028.1:0-6246 GCA_045532555.1 Eubacteriales bacterium
GCGCGTGAGCGCACGGTCTCAAGCAGATTTTCGGAATTTTCGCATATCAGAAAGAATATAATGTACGAGGGAGGCTCTTCGAGAGAGAGCAAAAACGCGTTCTGCGCCTGCGGTGTCATGAGATCCGCGTCCTCAATAATATAAGCCTTGACCGAAAGATCGTTTGGCGCGGTGTATATGTCTTCCTTGAGGCGTCGTATGGTATCCACGCCAATAGTGGAGCGATCGTCCTCAAGTCCAACCGTTATCACGTCGGGAGACTTTCCTGATAGTATCTTTTCGCAGCTTTTACACCTGCCGCAAGGCACGGAGGCGTAAGATTTGTCGTCGGACCGAGCCTCACATTCTATGGCGGCAATAGCCTCTTTTGCGATCGTATGTCGTCCGCTGCCCTTGGCACCTTCCAAAACGTATGCGTGAGAGAGTCTGTTTTCCGATATATCCTTCGACAAGCGTCTGATAAGCGCGTCGTTACCGACGATATTGGGAAAGTAGATAATTCCGTCAGCCATCGCGCGATCCTCCAATCTTGAAATTCAAACAATATATCACTTTATTGTATCACAAAAATCAGGTGTTGTCAACACTATTTTTGCCTCAGACTCGAGGTCAAAGACCGAAAAAGATGACACATTTTAAATATATTGGCAATTTTACCACATATATTAATGTATATTTATAAGAAATGTGCATTGACACGGAGAAAAAGCGGTGGTATAATAAATACAAGAGTATCTTGCTTTTGGGTGAGTAGCCTTTACTGTTGTTCGCGGAGGTGTTAAAAATGACCGAAAAAAGCTTAAAGACAAAACTCGCTCTCTTTCATTCGGGCGACTCCAAAAAAGCCTACGAGCTTTTCGGAGTGAGTAAGAGAGAGGGGAGTTTCATTTTCCGTGTATATGCACCGCATGCCGATAGAGCATTCGTCACGGGAAGCTTCAATGAGTGGTCGGATTCACACCCTATGATCAGGCTGACCGACGAGGGAATCTGGGAATCGAAAATTCCCGATTCCGAGATAAAAGCGGGAGATCTCTACAAATTCAAATTTTACACGCGCGATAAGGTCATCTATAAGTCGGACCCCTACGGCTTCCGCATGGACAACCCTCCGCACGCGGCGTCAATCGTCGCTGATATCGGAGGCTACCGCTGGCGAGACCGCGGCTGGCTCGAGCAGCGTATCGAGGATACGGATTTTTATTCACGGCCAATGAATATATACGAGCTGCATCTTGGCTCGTGGAAGCGCCGCGAGGACGGAGGCTATCTTACCTATAAGGAGATCGCAGAGGAGCTCGTTCCGTACGTCAAGCAGATGGGATACACCCACGTTGAATTGCTGCCGATCGCAGAGCACCCTTTCAACGGCTCTTGGGGCTATCAGGTCGGCGGATTTTATGCCCCGACTTCAAGATACGGCGAGCCGAAGGACCTTATGCGATTCGTGGACATTATGCACGGCGCGGGTATAGGGGTTATCTTCGACTGGGTGCCTGCCCATTTCGTCAAAGACGAGTTTGGGCTCTCTCGGTTCGACGGAGAGCCGTTGTATGAGTATTCCGATCCTCAAAGATCTGAGCTTTGGGGTTGGGGAACGTTGAGGTTTGACCTTGGAAAAGCAGAGGTCAGATCGTTCCTAATATCAAACGCACTTTATTGGATCGAAAAATATCATGCCGACGGCCTGCGAGTCGATGCGGTGTCGTCTATGATATATCTCGATTACGATCGCGCCCCGGGCGATTGGACACCGAATAAGTACGGCGATAACCGTTGCCTTGAGGGAATAGATTTTCTGCAAAAGCTCAACCGCACCGTAAAGGAGCTTCATCCCGACGTTCTGATGATAGCGGAGGAGTCGAGCGCGTGGCAGGGCGTTACCTCAACCGAGGAGCAGGGACTCGGCTTCGATCTCAAATGGAATATGGGTTGGATGAACGATACTTTATGGTATGCCTCAACCGACTTCAAATACAGACCCGACAATCACTCAAAGCTCACCTTCCCGATGGTGTATGCCTTCAACGAGCGCTTTGTCCTGCCGATATCACACGACGAGGTGGTTCACGGAAAGCGATCCTTCCTCGATAAAATGCAGGGCGACTATTGGAGCAAATTCGCGGGAGCGAGAGCCTTCGAGGTCTATAGAATGACCTGTCCGGGCAAAAAACTCACGTTTATGGGCTCGGAGATAGGTCAGTTTCGCGAGTGGGCGCACGACTCTCAGGTAGAGTGGTTTTTACTTGATTATGAAACTCACGCCAAGCATCAGTTCTTCTGCGCAGAGCTGAACGACCTCTATCTGCGGTCACCGCAGCTCTGGGAGGTTGACGACGGCTGGAAGGGTTATCAGTGGATAGACCCCGACAACTCGAAGGACAGTATAATCTCGTTCAGACGAATCGCGCAAAACGGCAGTGAGCTTACCGTTGTGATCAACTTCACGCCAAAGACCTACGAAAACTTCTTCCTTCGCACCGCACAAGCAGGCATCTACGAGGAGATATTCAACTCGGATGACGAAAAATACGGCGGAAGCGGCGTAACGAATACAGGAGTGCAGTTTGAAAGCACTCGCGACAAGGAATTCGGCAAATATTCGGAGGGAATACGCCTCCGCGTCCCCCCTCTCGGCGCGGTCATACTGAAAATGACCTCAAAGAAGCCGATTTCCCCAAAAAACAGCGCTCCGCGTCGCAAAAGACCTAAAAAAGAGCAAAAATAACCCCCAAACAGCAATATCCCCATGTCCGAGCGTTCGGAAAAATCGCGTACCATTAATTTTTACATCATAGAGGAGAGTTCTTATGTTTAAGAAAAAAGAATGTGTGGCAATGTTGCTCGCAGGAGGCCAGGGCTCGCGTTTGTATGCCCTGACGACGAAAACCGCAAAACCGGCAGTACCCTTCGGAGGAAAGTACAGAATTATCGACTTCACCCTGTCGAACTGTATCAACTCGGGAATCGACACCGTGGGAGTACTGACCCAGTATCAACCCCTCGTTTTGAATGAGTACATAGGCAACGGACAGCCGTGGGACCTCGACCGTATCTGGGGAGGTGTAAAGATCTTGCCCCCGTATCAGGGACAGAAATCGGCTGACTGGTATAAGGGCACGGCAAACGCGATCTATCAGAACCTCGCGTTCATCAACAGATACGACACCGAATACGTTCTTATCCTCTCGGGCGACCATATCTATAAGATGGACTATGCCAAGATGCTTGAATATCATAAGGCAAAGGGTGCAGACTGCACTATCGCAGTCATCGACGTTCCGATCGAGGAGGCAAGCCGCTTCGGTATTATGAGCACCAACGAGGACGGCTCGATATATAAGTTCACAGAAAAGCCCAAGAACCCCGATAGCACCAACGCGTCGATGGGTATATATATCTTCACAAGAGAAAAGCTTCAGAAGTATCTTGAGGAGGACGAGGCAGATCCTAACTCCTCTAACGACTTCGGTAAGAATATCATTCCCAATATGCTTGCTGCGGGCGAAAAAATGTTTGCATATCCCTTCGAGGGATATTGGAAGGACGTCGGAACGATCAATTCTCTGTGGGAGGCGAATATGGACCTCCTCGGTACAGACCCTGTGCTTGATCTTGACGACCGCAATTTTAAGATCTATTCAAGAAATCAGTCTAACGGACCGCAGTTCATCGGTGAGAACGCGAAGATCGTCAACAGCTACGTTACCGACGGCTGTGAGATCTACGGAACCGTAAAGAACTGTGTTCTCGGCTCGGGTGTAAAGGTTATGCCCGGTGCATACGTAA
The DNA here is from genome assembly GCA_045532555.1 of Eubacteriales bacterium. Classification (GTDB taxonomy): domain Bacteria; phylum Bacillota; class Clostridia; order Oscillospirales; family CAG-272; genus SVTX01. The sequence goes on from JAZSGD010000028.1 coordinate 3,790, forward strand.
AGGATTGCGTGCTTATGGGAGACACGGTCATCGGCTCGGGCGCTACAGTCAACTACTCGATCATCGATACGGGAGTTGAGATCGGCGCAGGAGCGATCGTCGGAGTTTCCAAGGATAAGGCAAAGGGAATCACCGTGCTTGGCGAGGATATCGACGTACCCAACGGCACCGTTATTGAAGACGGCGCAATAATTTCGGAACTTTAATAAGGGAGGGTTGCGTGAAAGCTGCTTCTCTTTGAAAGGCAATTGATCTTTTTCACGCTCGAATTTTGCAGAGGCAAAATTCTTCAATATTATTTGCGCCGCCATTTCAGCGGCAGAATGGAGTAAAAATAATGACAGCAGTAGGTCTTATATTTTCAAATATACACGATAATAGCATTCCCGAGCTCACAAGAATGAGAACTATCGGAAGCGTGCCCTTCGGCGGCAGATACCGCCTCATCGATTTCGCGCTTTCGAGTATGGTAAATTCGGGAATCTCCAAAATAGGTCTTGTTACCCACAACAATTATCAGTCGCTTCTCGACCATCTCGGAAACGGCAAGGACTGGGATCTCGCGCGTCGCTCGGGCGGAATCAAGCTTTTGCCCCCCTACGTTACTGCATTTGATAATGCAGGTGCAAATAAGTTCTACACATCTCGCCTTGAGGCGCTGATGGGAACCGTGAACTTCCTCCACCGTTGCAACGAGGATTACATAGTTATGTCAGACTGTGACGTCATCTGCAATATCGACCTTAACGACGTTATAGAAAGACACGCGGCAAGCGGCGCGGATATTACGTTCGTTACCAAGAGCACCGACCTCACGGGAGTAAACGAGAACGAGATTTTGACCCTTATCAAGTCCGATGAGAACGATAACGTTACCGACGTATTCGAGGATCACGTGTCCGAGGATACCCAGGTGTATATCAACATAATGGTTATGAAGAGACAGTATCTTCTTAACGTGGTTGAAACTGCTATCTCCCGCGGACATAACAGCTTCTTGCGCGATATCATTATGAAGAATATCGGCAAGGCAGCGTACAAGGTTTATAAGTACGATGGCTGGTACGCACACATCGGCTCTCTTGAGGGCTATTTCGAGTGCTCGATGAAGCTGCTCGAGGCAGACGCGAGAGAAAGACTCTTCGGCGTCAAGAACCGTCCCGTGCTCACCAAGGTGCGCAACTCCGCGCCCACCAGATATTGCGACGGCGCAAAGGTTACAAATTCTGTAGTAGCTGAGGGCTGTGTGATCGAGGGTACGGTAGAGAATTCGATAATCTTCCGCGGCGTGCACGTCGGAAAGGGAGCAGTAGTCAAGAATTCGATTCTGTTCCAGGACAGCTACGTCTGCCCGAATGCAGATCTTAACTGCGTTATCGCAGATAAGAACGTTATGATAAAGGACGGAAGAGTCCTCTCCGGACACAAGACAATGCCGTTCTATATCGGTAAAAATATGTCAGTATAATGTAAGCTATCTCAAAATTTAATAAAGATAGGTTAGGAAGTTATGAAAAAAATATTATTTGTAGGTGCGGAGGTAATGCCCTTCGCGGCAACAGGAGGACTTGGCGACGTAATGGGCTCTTTGCCCGCGGCGATCAAGGCAAAGGAAAAAAACAATGTAGACGTCAGAGTAGTAATGCCTCTGTACTCGGCAATTAAGGACGAGTGGAGAGCTCAGATGAAGGACGAGGCGGTCTTTTACGTGCCGCTGGCATGGAGAAGCCTCTACTGCGGAGTAAAAAGTCTCGTTAAAGACGGAGTAACGTACTATTTCATCGACAATGAGTATTATTTCAAGCGTAGCGGAATGCTTTATGGATATTACGACGACGGTGAAAGATATGCATATTTCTGCAAAGCAGTAATGGAAATGCTCGTCCATCTCGAGTTTTACCCCGACGTTATTCAGGCAAACGACTGGCAGGCAGCTATGGCTGTGGTATATCTCAATACCAAATACCGCTATATCGAAGGACTTGCAAACACTAAAACGGTCTATACTATTCACAACATCGAATATCAGGGCAAATACGATTTCAAGATACTCGGAGACGTATTCGATATGGGTCCCGAATATTACTCGCTGATGAGATATGACGATTGCATCAATCTTATGAAAGCGGCGATCGAATGCGCTGATATGGTATCCACCGTAAGCGAAAGATACGCTGAGGAGATCAAGACCTACGAATATTCGCACGGTCTTTCCCACATACTCTACAGAAACGCGCATAAGCTCACGGGAATACTCAACGGCATAGACTACAACTACTATAATCCCGCAAAGGATAACGTGCTCGTAAAGAATTACGACCGCCGCGGAGTTATCAAGGGCAAGGCAGAGAACAAGATGGCGCTTCAGCGCGAATACGGACTTCCCGAAAGAGCCGACGTGCCTATGCTTGCTATAATCTCAAGACTTGCAACCCATAAGGGACTTGACCTCGTAAG
>JAZSGD010000279.1:0-8153 GCA_045532555.1 Eubacteriales bacterium
GCAAAGACTCGAATATATCCCCTCTATCGAAGAATTCGCAGAAACCTTCATCAGTGAAGAGAAAGGTGTACCCGATGTCAGCTCAGCGCTTGCAGGTGCATGCGATATAATCGCAGAGGAGGTCTCCGACAATGCCGAGTATAGAAAGGCACTCCGCTCCCAGACCTTTGATTACGGTGTTCTCAACGTAACCAAGGCAAAGGAGGAGGATTCGGTCTACGCACAGTACTATGAGTACAGCGAGCCCCTCAAAAAGATCCCCGGACACCGCATTCTTGCGATCAACCGCGGAGAAAAAGAGGAATTTCTCAAGGTATCGGTCGAGATCTCATCGGATATCGTGCTCAACTACCTTCACAACTGCGTCGTTACCGAGCCCGCAAGCCCCGCTTATAAATACGTGTCGGTAGCTATCGTAGACGGATATGAAAGACTGATCGCTCCATCCATTGAGCGAGAGATTCGCAACGATATGTTTGACAACGCCTCCGAGGGCGCAATCAAGGTCTTTGCCGACAACCTCGGACATCTGCTTATGCAGTCGCCCCTGAAGGGTAAGACCGTGCTTGGCTTCGACCCCGGATACGTAAACGGCTGTAAGCTAGCAGTTGTCGACAAGACCGGTAAGGTGCTTGACACCGCAGTCATTTATCCCACGAAGCCCCGTCAGAGAATTGAGGAAGCGACCAGAGTCGTCAAGGGACTTATCAGAAAGCACCACGTTGACGTTATCTCAATAGGTAACGGAACGGCATCCAAGGAAAGCGAGATATTTATCGCAGGACTCCTCAAGGAGATCCCCGAGGCAAACTGTAAATATATCGTAGTCAACGAGGCTGGAGCTTCTATTTACTCCGCATCCAAGCTTGCCACAGAGGAATTTCCCGATTTCGACGTTATGCAACGCTCCGCGGTATCTATCGCACGCAGACTTCAGGATCCGCTTGCGGAGCTTGTAAAGATCGATCCCAAATCTATCGGTGTCGGTCAGTATCAGCACGATATGAAGCCTGCAAGACTCGACACGGCGCTCACGGGTGTCGTTGAGGACTGCGTTAACTCGGTCGGAGTTGACGTAAATACCGCATCGCACTCACTCCTCGCATACATCGCGGGTATCAACGCAACAAGTGCAAAGAATATTGTAAAATATAGAGAAGAGAACGGCGAATTCACGTCGCGAGCACAGATAAAAAAGGTTCCAAGAATCGGAGACAAGGCGTTTGAGCAGTGCGCGGGATTTTTACGCGTGCCCGACTCCAAAGAGATTCTCGATAATACGGGAGTTCACCCCGAATCATACGATGCGGCCAAGGCTCTGCTTGAAATGTTCGGCTACACCGTCGACGACGTTCGTCAGGGACAGCTTCGCAATCTGCGTGCTCAAGTTAACAAAAGCGGAACAGGGAAGGTTGCCGAAAAGCTCGGCATAGGAGAGCCCACACTAATCGACATAATCGGAGAGCTTGAAAAACCCGGTCGCGACGTGCGCGACTCCTTGCCGCCCCCCATTCTTCGCGACGACATCCTCGACCTCGAGGATCTTAAGCCCGACATGGTGCTTACGGGAACTGTAAGAAACGTTATCGATTTCGGTGCGTTCGTCGACATCGGTGTGCATCAGGACGGACTCGTTCATATATCGCAGATCTGCGACAAGTATATAAAGCATCCCTCGGAGGTCCTCTCGGTCGGAGATATTGTAAAAGTTAAGGTTTTATCAGTAGATGTTAAGAAAAAGAGAATATCTCTGTCTATGAAACTTTAATATATTAACGCACTTGCATCCAATTATCGCGCAAAAATCACCATAATTAACAGCTCATTGTGAAATATATACAAAATCGAGCTTATAATTTTGGATAATAATGCTCTTTAAAAAAGTCATTTTTTTTGGTAGAATTATAATGTTAAAAATTAAAGTTTTGTCAGTAAATGCACAAAAAACAATTCAGGAGGAATAAAACAAATGGCAAGCTTGTCTCTCAGACATATCTATAAGAAGTACCCCGGTGGCGTTACCGCCGTATCTGACTTCAACCTTGAAATAAAGGACAAGGAATTTATCGTCCTCGTAGGTCCTTCCGGTTGCGGTAAGTCCACAACTCTTCGTATGATCGCAGGTCTCGAAGAAATTTCCGAGGGTGAGCTCTTTATCGGCGACCGTCTCGTAAACGACGTTGCTCCTAAGGACAGAAAGATCGCGATGGTGTTCCAGAACTACGCTCTTTATCCTCATATGACAGTTTCCGAGAACATGGCATTCGGTCTTAAGCTCAACAAGACTCCCAAGGAAGAGATCAAGAGACGTGTTGAAGAGGCAGCAAGAATCCTCGATATCACACACCTTCTCGACAGAAAGCCCAAGGCTCTCTCCGGAGGTCAGAAGCAGCGTGTTGCGCTCGGCCGTGCTATCGTTCGTAACCCCATGGTATTCCTTCTCGACGAGCCTCTCTCCAACCTCGACGCTAAGCTCCGTGCAACCATGAGAACCGAGCTTACCAAGCTTCATCAGAGAGTTGAAACCACTTTCATATACGTTACTCACGACCAGGTCGAGGCTATGACCATGGCTACCAGAATCGTAGTTATGAAAGACGGTCTTATCCAGCAGGTCGATACTCCCCAGCACCTTTACGATAACCCCGTTAACATGTTCGTCGCAGGATTTATCGGAACTCCTCAGATGAACTTCATCAACGGCACTCTCGTTAATAAGGGAGAGGAGGTTTACTTTGAATTCGAGGGTAACTCCATCAAGGTTCCCGCAGAAAAGGCAAACGATCCCGCACTCAAAGAATACATAGGTCAGGACGTCGTCGTAGGTATCCGTCCCGAGAGCATTCACGATCAGCCCGCGCAGATCTCCGCACTTGAGGATAGCACGGTTGACGCATACGTTGAAGTTACCGAGCTTATGGGCGCAGAGATATACCTCTACCTCACTATCGGTGAAAACAGATTGATCGCGCGTGTTTCTCCCAGATCCACCTCCCGTGCAGGCGACACCATCAAGATCGCCCTTGATACCGCAAGAATGCACATCTTCGACAAGGATACTGAAAAGTGCATCGTTCACTAATTTAATGTTAAATAAAAATCCATCGCTGATGATTTCCGCGATGGATTTTTATTTGTAGATACCTATAAATTGAAAACGGTTGGCAGTTTTTTTCGCAAAACGGGGTTGCATTTTTACGCAAGGTATGATATAATATAGAAAGTAAATTACATTTACTTTTGAGGGTAAAAATGGATATTGGAAGCAAAATCAAACAACTACGCACCGAAAAGCTTATGACTCAGTCGGAGCTTGCGGGAACAGAAATCACGAGAAATATGCTCAGCAGAATAGAGAACGGTGCTGCACTGCCATCTCTTGGCACGGTCGTATATCTGGCCAAAAGATTGGGTGTTCCGGCGGGGTACCTGCTTTCCGAGGGCGAGGAAGAATTCATTTATAATAAAATAAGCGTTATGAAAAATATTCGTCGAGCATATACCGACGGGGATTTTGAGTTGTGTCGCGATATATGTCTATCGGTCTTCAATGAATTTGACAACGAACTTGAACTCATACTGACAGACTGTTGTCTAGGTGTTGCAGAAAGCAGTATGAAGCAAGGTAAACTTCACAAGGCTCGCGACTTTCTGGATGAAGCGATCGTTCATTCCGCTAATACTATGTTCAATACTGTTACACAAAGAAACGGGATTGCCGTGATGTTTGAATTATTAAAGAAAATCTCTCCTGCGCTCGATTCAAACGAAACCGATACGATAATAAGCGAAGACCTCTTTCATCCCGCCATTTTCGATAGCATCCTCTGTAAATATATCACGGTCATCCTCAACGAAAACAAATATGATGCGTTTGTCGATGATATATCCAAAAAACGCAACAACAGCCTCTCGAACGAGGACCAACTCTTCGTTTTACATCTTAAAGCAAGAAATCTTATCCGAGTCAATAATCACAAAGCAGCCCTTGAGCTACTATATCAAGTTATCGACTCTGAGGAAGTGCCTCCACGATTGCTTCTGTATCTTGCGTGCTCCGATATGGAGATATGCTTCAGAGAAATGAACAACTACAAGGGTGCTTACGAATTTTCTCAAAACAAAATAGAAATTCTTGAGCATATGCTCGCAGAAAATTAAAAAAATACGGGAAACAATATGAAAAACATAACAAAATCTTTATTGTGCATTACGATGATATTTATCTTGATAGTTTTGCCGTCGTGCTCTATGTTTTGGTCATCCAATCCTACTTATAGCGGTGGACAGATGCTTGACGACGAGCTGATGTCATCTATGAGAGACGAAGTATTAGGTGAAAAAACCGAAATCTCGGATCAAGAAGTGTCTGACGAAATAACCGAAGATGAAAACGAATCAGAGAATTCGGACGAAATAACCACAGAGCAAAACGAATCAGAGAATTCGCACGAAAAAACCGAGTCGAGCGAATCACAAGATAATACCGAGTCAAGCAAAATCAATGAAGAATCCTCAACCAAACATGATCAAGAAGAATCTTCAACAAAACATGATCAAGAAGAATCTTCGACAAAACATGATCACCAAGAATCCACCCCGGTTTATTGGACAGAGAACGGAGGAGTTTATCATTTGTTTAGGGATTGCAGCTACATAAAATCTTCAGCTGAGGTAATCTCCGGCACGGTTGAAGAAGCAAACGATGCAGGGAAATCCGACGCTTGCTCCAGATGTCAGAACCGCAAGGACAAGGAATAACATATCTTGGTGTAAATAATCAAGAAAAAATAAATAAAATTCGTGAAGAGTGATTGACAAATTTATAACTTTGTGATATAATTTAGGTAATTAAAGTCTAAACGGCAAAAAACCACGGAGGATCTATATGGAAATAGCGATTATAGCACATGACTTAAAAAAAGAACTTATTACGCAATTCTGTATCGCATATTGTGGTATTTTGAGTAAACACAATATATGTGCTACCGGAATTACGGCTAAATATATATCCGACGCAACCGGCCTTAAGATAGAAAAAATGCTTAGTGGAGAGCAAGGAGGAGAACAGCAGATTGCATCGAGGATCGCTTATAACGAGATCGACGTATTGATCTATTTCCGCGATACACGTCCTTCATCCGATATGTATTCCGAGCACGACAAGATCGAAAGAGAACTGCTTTTGGCTTGCGACCGCTACAACATTCCCGTTGCTACCAACATTGCAACTGCAGAGGTTATTATTATGGCGCTCGATCGCGGAGATCTCAGTTGGCGCGAGCTCGTAAATCCGACCTCCAGTTACAACAGAAACCGCTGATAACTAAATACCGAAAGACACGTTCTATTTAATCAAGCGTACACAGAGAGAAAACATATGCTGAAAGTTTTTTACGCTGTTATTTAGGATACCACTTTCGTGCGCAATTTAATAAAAAATGAGTTAAAAGCTCGGGTGGAACCGTGCATATATTGCACCCCGAACACAGTTTTGTGTTCGGGGTGCTTGTTTTGTTTCGGACAACATTGGAAAAAATTAAAAAAATCACATATAAAATTAAGGAAAAGGTAAAGAAAAATGAAAATCAATTTTGGTTCACAAATTTTTGAATCAGATGCTCCCGTAACGGTATATGATGCCGCGAAGGAAGCATTCGGAATGGTAGAGAGAAGCGTTATTGCCGCAAGCGTTAACGGCGAGACTGTTGCTCTCAATTATGAGATCAGCGCAGATGCAGACGTCAAACTTCTGACCTTTGCAGATAAGGAAGGCGCACACGTTTTCAGACACACCGCATCTCACATTCTCGCGCAGGCAGTAAAGAGGCTGTATCCCGAAACAAAGCTCACCATTGGTCCCGCTATCGACGACGGATTTTACTACGATTTTGACAGCGACGTTCCTTTCACCCCCGAGATACTGAAAAACCTCGAGAGCGAAATGAAGAAGATCGTTAAGGAAAACCACAAGATCGTGCGCTTCGAAGTTCCTCGCGACGAGGCTATCGCATTTATGACTGAAAAAAACGAGCCTTATAAGGTTCAGCTCATTGAGGAGCTTCCCGAGGGTGAAACGATCAGTTTCTACCGTCAGGGCGAATTCACCGATCTCTGTGCAGGACCTCACCTCTTTGCTACAGGTGCAGTCAAGGCATTCAAGCTGACGCAGTGCACGGGCGCTTATTGGAAGGGCGACCAAAACAATAAGCAGCTCCAGAGAGTTTACGGTATTGCTTTCCCGACAAAAGACGAGCTCAACGCTTACGTCACAATGCTTGAGGAAGCAAGAAAGCGCGACCACAACAAGATCGGCCGCGAGCTTGAATATTTTACGACCGTTGATTCTATCGGACAAGGTCTTCCTATCATTATGCCTAAGGGTGCTCGCGTTATCCAGACTCTTCAGCGTTGGATCGAGGATGAGGAGCAGAGAAGAGGCTATCAGATGACCAAAACTCCTCTGATGGCAAAGAGAGATCTTTACAAGATCTCGGGTCACTGGGATCACTATCTCGACGGAATGTTCATACTTGGAGATCCTTATGATGAGACAAAGGAGTGCTTCGCTCTGCGTCCTATGACCTGTCCCTTCCAGTATCAGGTATTCCTCAACAAAAAGCGTTCGTACAGAGACCTTCCCATGAGACTCGGCGAGACCTCCACTCTATTCAGAAACGAGGATAGCGGTGAGATGCACGGACTTATCCGTGTACGTCAGTTCACGATCTCCGAGGGACATCTTATACTCCGTCCCGAACAGCTTGAAGAAGAATTCAAGGGCTGTCTCGACCACGCGCTTTATTGTCTTGACACTCTCGGACCCCGCGAAGACTGCTCATTCAGATTTTCTCAGTGGGATCCCAAGCGTACCGACAAATACGAGGGTACACCCGAGCAGTGGGATATGGCTCAGGGCATTATGGAAAAGCTTCTCGATGAAAACCTCGGTCGCGGCAACTACGCGATAGGTATTGACGAGGCGGCATTCTACGGTCCTAAGCTCGATATTCAGATCAAGAACGTATTTGGAAAAGAGGATACTCTTATCACGATACAGATCGATATGCTCCTTGCAAAGAAGTTCGGTATGGAATACGTTGACTCCGATAACACAATGAAGACACCCTACATCATTCACCGTACCTCTATGGGTTGCTATGAAAGAACTCTCGCGCTTCTTCTTGAAAAGTATGCAGGCGCGCTTCCTACGTGGATGGCTCCCGTTCAGGTCAAGATGCTTCCCATCGGCGATGAGCAGATCGAATATTGCGAGAATATCGCAAGAAAGCTTACAAATCTTGGTGTAAGAGTCGAAGTAGACAGAAGAAACGAGACTATCGGCTACAAGCTCCGCAACGCTCAGCTTGAAAAGGTGCCCTATATGATAGTAGTCGGCGCTAAGGAGGTCGAAAGCAATACAGTTGCGGTTCGTTCCAGAAAAGACGGCGAAAAGGGCGCGATGTCTCCCGATCAATTTATCAGCGAGCTTCTTCTTGAGATTGCAGAAAAGAGAAGATAATTATATATACAACAATAACGCCGTGCTGTTTTTTGCGCGGCGTTTTTGTTGAAATACCACCCAATTTTAATATTAATATATATTATCTAAGTAAAATTATTAAAAAACAGAAAATATTTACAAAAAACTGTTTACAAAACGACAAAAAAGTAGTACAATATTGTGTAGAAATTATCATTGGGGAGAGCAGCAATGTCAAAACCGATTTATAACAGAGTTTTAATCAAAATCTCGGGCGAAGCGCTCAAAAACGGATGCGAAAGCGACATTCTCGATTTCGACTTTGTAGATAAGGTCGTAGCATCTATCGACAAGTGTCTAAAGGCAGGTGTTGAGGTCGCGATCATCGTTGGAGCAGGCAACATCTGGCGAGGCGCGAGAAAGGGCGTTGGCTTGAACAGAGCAAGAGCAGACCACATGGGAATGCTTGCTACCGTTATTAATTCCTTGGCACTTCAGGACGCGTTTCTGAGACAGGGAATAGATGCAAAGGTGGGTCCCCGGAGTCCTGGTCCTGACAAACTCCTCTATCAGATCCCTCAACAGACCACCCTGCACCTCATACGCCAACGCCTTGGACCTCTCGTCCCCGACTCCGCAACCGGGAGCGCCGAAGATATTCTTCATTGTA
>JAZSGD010000330.1:0-4927 GCA_045532555.1 Eubacteriales bacterium
CGATTACGTATTGAAGGGAGCCGGCGACGAGATCTCCGAGGACGATCCTACGGCAACTAAGCAGTGGTTCATTGGTGAGAACACGATCGAGGTGGTAGTGATTCCCGAGGGTGTCAAGACCATCGGCTCGTACGCGTTCGCGAATCTGACCTCGCTGACGAAGGTCGTTCTGCCTTCAACTCTTGAAAGAATTGATTTCGGCGCGTTCTACGGTTGCTCGTCTCTGATGGAGGTCGAGGGCATTGAGAACGTTAAGTTTATAAACAGAAGCGCGTTTGAGGGCTGTGCTCTCCGCGGAGACATTGATCTCGAAAATACGGTTGCAATCGCGGACGGCGCGTTTGCCAACAACACTAAGCTTGAGAGTATCACTCTCGGTACGAACGTCCAATCCGTCGGAGCGTATGCGTTCAGCGGAAACACAGCGCTTAAGAAAGTAACGATAGAGGCTGAGATCATCAAGCTCGGTCAGTACGCATTCAATATGTGCAGTGACCTTGAGCAGATCAATATCAATGCTGCCGTTATTCCCACCGCCGCCTTCAACGAGTGCACTTCGCTTGAGAAGGTAACGCTTGGAAAGGACGTTGCAGTTATCGGCGAGTACGCCTTCAGTAATGCTGCCGCAACCGTATTTGAGGTTGACAGCCGTAACGCGACCTTCGCTGCGGCGAAGTCGGGTGAGTACCTCACAAACAAGGCGGGAACCGAGATCTTGCTTATAGCTCCCGGTATCAGCGGTGCTTTTGAGGTCAACGACGACAAGATAACCTCGATTGGAATGGGTGCGTTCTCGGGAAATCTCCGCATAACGTCGGTAAGCATCCCGAGTGTCAAGCGAGTAGCTAATTATGCTTTCGCATATTGCGAGAGACTTGCCCAGATCAAGCTCGGAGCGCTTGAATCTATCGGTGATTACGCTTTCTACAGAACAGCGATAGATACTGTTCCTGCTTTGAATAAGACGAGCGCTATAGGTGATTATGCCTTTGCGTATACTAACGTGACCGAGCTGACTGTTCCCGACGGAATGACGATTGGAGACGGTGCTTTCAGAGAGTGTAAGGCACTTGCCTCTGTCGTGATCGGCAACAACGTTAAGATCGGCGACGACGCGTTCAGACTTGACCGCGAGACCAACTTTACCGAGACCCCCGGCTCGTATGAGGGTGCAAACGGACTCCGCGTTTACTATTACATTTACACCTCTCCTCTCCACACACTGACGATCGGCAATAACGTTGAGATCGGTGACGGAGCGTTTATGGGCGCGGCAGAGCTTGAAACGGTTACACTCGGAGCGGGTGCTGTTATCGGGGACAACGCGTTCTTTAACACGCCCAGACTTAAAACCATTGATCTTTCAAAGGTCAAGTCTATCGGAGCTACCGCCTTCTCGGGCGACGTTCTTTACGAATTCTCCGATATGAATATGGTCGAGCCTTTGATAAATTCCGACAGGGAATACGTGTACAGATATTACGCTCCTGCTCTTTCGTCGATCGACGTATCCTCCGCTGAATATATCGGAGAGGGAGCATTTGAGTTCTGTCGCGAGCTTGTTTCGGTCAAGCTTGGCGATAACGTTGAGAAGCTTCCCGCAAGGGTATTCAACCTTTGCGTTAAGCTTGAAAATATTGATCTTTCGTCCGTTAAGACGATCGGAGAGAGCGCTTTCTGTGAGGCGGCGCTGACGGTTGCTGATCTTTCGGCGGTCGAAAAGATCAACAAATACGCTTTCGTTTACAACGATAAGCTTACCGAGCTTATTTTCGCGCAGGAAAACGTTGTTCTTGGTGAAGGTGCGTTCTCTTATTGCGACGCGCTTGTAACAGTAACGGGCTCGGATCGTATTTCCGAGGTCGGCGATTACTCTTTCGCATATACGGCTATTACAAGCATTGATCTTACGGGCGCAACTTATCTCGGTGACGGCGCGTTCCTCAAGGAAGCTGTGACCGAGTTTGAGATCAAGCTCGGAGATAAGCTTGCCGATATCGGTGATAATCCCTTTGCGATGTGCAAGCTTGCAAAATTTGAATCTACCGTTTCTGAAACCTTTAACGGTGAGGTGTTCGAAAAGCCCACCTTTACCTACGATATAAGCGAGAACGTTAAGGTCATCGACGGTATGCTCTACCGCGTTGTACCGAACGGTCTTGAATTGATCACCTACACGGGCGATGCTACTGCGGTAGTGGTTGCCGACGGAACCGTGAGAATTGCCGCACAGGCATTCGCGGGCTCTGATATCGTTCAGGTAGTGCTTCCCTCGACGCTCAAGTCGATCGGACACAAGGCGTTCTATGCTTGCGATTCGCTTACTATGGTGTCCTTTGCAAGCTATGAAGCCCCCGTGCTCGAGGAAGAGTACGATTACAGCTATTGGCTCTCTGCAGAGAATCTTCCTGCGACGGGCAAATATCAGTACGAGGACGCTTATACCGGTGAGGTTTTGGTTTATGAAGGACTTGGAATCGTTCCTTACTTTATGTGGAACGCGACGGACACTCCTGCGGTCATTTACTACGGAGCGAACTTTGTGGACTACGTAGGACGCGTTGATAACACCGTGGTAATGGTCAAGCCAGCAAACGGTCTTAACTATGATTCCTTCATTTACGGAAAGTACTTCGCTCTGTCGGTAGACGGCGAGGCAGCGGCAGATGCTGCAACGCTTGCGGCGATTGCGGCGATAGAGCAGCTTCCCGACGACATTACTCTGGCGCATAAGGATCTTGTTGCCGCTGCAAGAGCAGCGTACGATAAGATCACCTCCGATACGCAGAGAGGTCTCGTTACCAACTACGAAAAGCTGCGTAAGGCAGAGCAGAGAATAAGCGATCTCGAGTATATTCAGAATGAGCAGCCCGATACCGAGACGGAGACCACTCCCGACGATACCGCGACAAATGATCCTCAGTATGAGCTTGATATAAAAAAGATCCTTACGATCTCAAGTCTTGTCGGTGCGGCAATAGCGCTGACTCTTGCAATCGTATTTATCACTCTTTATTTCAACGTTAAAAAGAAATTAAAAAAGACGGCTCCCGAACAAAACGACGAGTCTTCCAACGAAAACACCGACAGCGCTGATGCTTGATCGCGGTGAGAAATTTCGGAGAACAAAATGAAAAACACAATAATAAGAATTTGTGCTGCAATATTGCTCATAGCTCTGGCTATGAGCATTGCGGCTTGTGGAAAGGGAAACGTTTACGACGAGCTCGCTAAGCAGGGCTATGCGGTCAGAGTCAGATTTGACTCGGGCGGAGCGTTTGTCAACGATACCCAGAACGTTACGATCGTCGAGGTCTTTAGTGAGGACGATATTGTAACGAATTCGGACGGAGAGACGGGCGTTATGCTTCTGGCTCCCGACGATCCGATTCGCGGTGAGGGTGTATTCAAGCTCGCTAAAATAGACGGAACAAACAACTATTTCCAGATAGGCTGGTACACGAAAAGAACCCCTATCGTTGACGATGAGGGCAATCCTCTCGATATTTTCGGCGTTCCGACTGCCGAATCAAAGCGTGAACAGGCTTATACATACAGCGGTTTATGGAATTTCGACAGCGACGTTGTCGATCCTGCGGCACTTGCCGACGGAGAAATGACGCTGTATGCTGCCTGGGCGCCATTCTTTACTTACGAGTTTTATTCCCAGAACGAATCCGGTGAGTTTGAGCTGATCGGATCGAAGCAAAAGCTCACCTTACTGATACCGAAGGTGAGCGAAGCAACGGGGAATATCAATATGAACGATTTTCCCAAGGTCAGCGGTAAGGTTTTTGCCTCTGCGTATCTCGATGAGGCTTTGACCGAGGAGATCAGCGAAAATCTTGAAGGCAGACAGCTTTTCGTCGATTATGAGACGGGAACGGTCAAACAAACCGTCGTGAAGATCTATATCACTTGGTCTGAAGAATGATTTGATTAAAATTTTATTGAAATACATATATGGAGGCATTTATGAAAAAGAGAATTTTATGTATTGCTCTTTCTATAGCGACGCTTCTTGGAGCTTTCGCGTTCGTTAGCTGCAATACAACATCTGACGAAAAAGCCGAGACACCTGACGCGTTCGTTATTATGACCGAACAGCTTGACGGCTTGTTCAATCCTTTCTTTGCAACCAGCGCAAACGACAGCACTATCGTTTCTATGACACAGATCGGTATGCTTACGACCGGCTACAAGAACGGTGAGGTCACCGTTGCGTACGGAGACGACGAAGCAGTTGTAGTCAAGGATCTGTCTATCGTTCACAACGATAGCGACGATACCACGGTCTATACCTTTGTTATCAAGAACGGAATCAAGTTCTCTGACGGTCACCCTTTGACTATCGAGGACGTTCTCTTCAATATGTACGTATATCTTGATCCCGTTTATACGGGCTCGTCCACCATGTATTCGACCGATATCGTAGGTCTGCAGAATTACAGAACCCAGACTCTCGGATCGGGCTCGACTGGTACTGACGATGCGCTTTCGACCGCGGCTTCCGGCAGAGCCAACGACCGTATCAAAGAGCTTATCAATCTCTATCAGCAGGTTGGAAAAACACCTACCGCGGGAGCATACAGCGCTGATTACGATACTATGGTAGATGCTATCAGCAAGCACACACTCTCGACGGGTTATAAAAAGGCCGTTTCTACAAACCCCGATTCTGTTACGAACGCTCAGCTTCTCGCGGACTACGAGCTGACTCTCAAGCTTTTTAAGCAAGAGCTTGAAAGAGACTATGCAGGTGCAAAGGATTCCTTCACGGAAGAGCCCTACAAGTCTTTTGAGCAGTTCCAGGACGAAGTGTTCTGCTTTATGTGCCTTGAAGGATACGTTGAGGTTGAGTATGCAAGAGATGAAAATGGCAAGATCGATACGACAAAGATCGAAAATCTGACTCCCTTGTACAGCT
>JAZSGD010000079.1:0-1553 GCA_045532555.1 Eubacteriales bacterium
ACCTGTCAATTCGCGACCAAGGAGGAGTTTCTTCCCTACATACGCGAGGCACTTGGAATCAAGCGAGGCGGAAATCTCTCGGCTTCCACCATGGAGGCGCTTGCCGTAGTCGCGTACAATCAGCCCGTTACGAGATCGTACGTTGATGCGGTTCGCGGAGTTGATTCCTCTTACGCTATGACATCTCTTATCGACAAGGGACTTATCGAGTCGCTCTCGCGTCTCGATGCGCCCGGTCGTCCTATGCTTTACACCACGACAGATAAGTTTTTGCGCGTTTTCGGATTAAGATCGCTTGAGGATCTCCCAAAGACCGAGCTTTCTCCCTCCGAAACCCCTGCCCCCGAGGCTATGGCTGTCGAGGAAGTCGGATTTACTGCGGGTCTTGCCGCGACCGCCGAGAGCACAGATGAATAATTAACGCTTATTTTGATTTTATAGAAAGGAGTGATAGATACGGATATTTTCTGGATTATTTTTGCTGCTATCGTTGCGTTGTTTGTGGCTTTGTTCACCATACGCGTAAGGGTTGATCTTGAAATGGCTGACGAGTTAAAGCTATCCGTCCTCGCTTTTGGCGTGCGGATAAGAATACTGCCCAAGAAACCCAAAAAGTACAATATCCGCAACTATACGCTCAAAAAGATAGCAAAGCGCGACCAAAAGGCAGCAAAGAAAGCTGCAAAAAAGGCTGAAGCGGCAAAAAAGAAAGCGGCTGCCAAGAAGCAAAAGAAGGAACAAGAGGCAAAGCTGACAAAAGAGGAAAAGAAGGCGATCAAAGCGCAAAAGCGTGCGAAAATGCCCCGCGTTCCCGATATGATCCCTTTGTTTTTGCGAGTGCTCAAAACATTCTTCTCGGGATTTTTGGGAAAGTTCCATTTCCGAGTTATGCGCATCAAGATCGCGGTCGGATCGGCTGACGCCGCAACGACGGCTATGATGTACAGCGGCATATGCGCGGCTATGAAGCCTGTGTTAAAGTTTTTGGACAAGCACTCCAATCTGCACGGAATGAAAAACGCTGTGATCGAGGTCACTCCCGATTTTCTGTCCGACTCTATCAAGGCTGACGTTAAAATGAGCTTTTCAATGAGCATCGGAGGTCTTCTCGGTGTGGTCTTCAAGACCGCGTTCAAGTTCCTGTTCGGCTGGATGAAGATAACGCCGAAATCAACCACAAGCTCCGCCGCCTCTGCCCCGACCTCCAACGCTGCACAAAAGCAAATCCCGAGTGAAAAGACCCAGGCTGCAAGCAACACTCCGACCAAGCAATCAAAAAAGAACTGATTATTTGAACGTTTCCGCGACGACCGTCGCGGTCAAAATAAAAAAAGAACACCATATATAAAAGAAAGGATTTTATCATGGCATCTGAAAACAAACTTCAAGGCGTAGTACAGGCAACTCTTTCTGAGATCCGTAATCTCATCGACGCTGACACAGTAATGGGTACTCCCGTTGAGACTTCCTCGGGCACCACTCTTATCCCGATCTCCAAGGTTGCGGTCGGATACGCTACCGGCGGTATGGACTTCAACGACAAGAACGGCGCG
>JAZSGD010000115.1:0-2833 GCA_045532555.1 Eubacteriales bacterium
CAAGCGGTCTTAGGAAGACAATACTCAGGAACAACTCCTTGGCTCACAGAACGACATGGCTACGATCCGACTTACCAAAAAGGGTACGAGGACACCAGTCCTCGTACCCTTTTTGTCGTCGTAAGCGGCTTTGGTCGAATCTGCCACCGAGCGAAGCGAGTGTATGGGTTCACTGTTTCGCAAGCGAAACTCAGCCCCCGTTTTGCTCCGCAAAACGCCTCCGCTTCCGGCACATTTTCCCGTCGGAAGCAAAAGGGACGCCGAGGACGTCGTCCCCTACGGGTCAAAATCGCATCAAATTCTCCCACGGCATAAATCACTCAAAATCCTCAACTCGCCACTCGTCGAGCCACTCGATATAGGGCTGCTCGCCGTCGAAGCGGAAGGGCAACCAGACGTAGTCCGCTTTGCTGATATTACGCTGCTCAACGGTCGACATGATCTGCGTCGCCTCGGCGCGCTCCTCGTCGGTCGCGTCGGGACGGAAAGCGTCCTCGTACGCCTTGGCATAGAGCTCGTAGGGCAGGTCCATGCGGTGCGGCAGCCAACGGTCAGCGCAGGCTATGTAGAGATCCTTCTTCCCGGGCACCTTGAAAACGCTCGAGATCTGACTGTGAAACGACGTATGGCTTTCATCACTCGGGTGAGGATTTTTCAACACGGTAAACGGTCCGTGCCACGTGTCCGCGATCGCGACCTCGGAGGGATTGGGAAGATAGCTCGTCGTTCCCGAGGTGACAAGATAATGCTTTGCGCCGCGCTGAAAATGTGCGGTCGCCTCTCTGACGAAGGGCGGATAGGGGCGCGGAAAATGGGTGGAATAATAGCCCGTGACGTCGGTATAATCGTCGGTCAGGTCGGCGCAGATCGTCTCGGAATGAACCCTCTCAAAGTAGTAATAAGCCTTGCCGTCGGGCGCGACGACGAGGTCAAAATCGCCTGCGCTCATACCCAGAGGATAGAGCTTTTCGCGAACAATAGTATAGGGTCCCGTCAGCGCGTCGGCGGTGAGCACAGTCTCGCTCTGCGTGCCGTCGTAGTCCATGATCTTGAGCCAGCAGACGAACTTTTTAGTCCTTTTATTGTATATGATATGAGGTCTGTCCATAAGTGACGAGGGGTGGAGGGGTGAGCTCGGATCTTCGGTATTTGGCGGAATGATCAATCCCAGATCCTCCCAGTTATAGAGGTCGGTCGACCTGTAGCAGCGCACACCCCAATGCCAGATCTTCTTTGCCTCGTCTGTGAATTCCTTGTTCTCGCCGTACCAATAATAGCAGCCGTCGAGATACATAAGAGAGCCGCCGTGGGCGTGTATGCGCTTCCCTTCGGTGTCAAGCCAGACCTGACCCGGACGGAACGAATCGTAGCGATTGCTCATAATCAGAAAACCTCCGTTTTATACTGTCACTCATATTATAATTCATTTTTCGATGATTGTCAAGAACAAAAGGGCTTGAACGCTCTCGGAGAAAACCGAGTTGCTCAAGCCCTTGGTTTATTCAGTTAATTAAGATCACTCCGCCGAAGCAGTCGGGATCTCCTCGCTACCGCTGGAGCTGTTAACGAAGGTGATCGACTCACGGTCACCGTTAGAAGCGATCGCATCGTCAAGCTCGTCGCAGAATGCGATATACTCGATATCGATATACGAGGTCAGCGCCGTGGTCTGATTGAACATATCAAATCTGATAAACTTTATCGAATAATTGCCGTTAGTGGCGGGCGCGAAGGTCGAAAGATTAAATGCCGCAAGGTCGATGACCATTACATGCCACTCTCCGTCCTTGACAACGGCATCGGTCACCATAAAGTCGCCGCTGCCCGTAGCGCTCGGATTTACAGTGCTGGCAAACACGCCGAAGTGTCCCGCAGACTCGGGATTGCTCTCGGGCAGGCGATATTTGACCACCATATACTGTCCCGTCACTCCGCTGAGCGCGAAATGCGCGTAGGTCTCGCCAAGACCGTTGCCGAAAAATCTGGCATAGCTTTCGTCGTCGGAGAGAACGACCTCACCGATACTGCTGTTGGGGTTGGACGCGTTTGTCTTGAGAGTATTCGCATCAAGAGTCAGATTGTAGCGCGACTGCTCGATCACTTCTTCCTTCTCGGGCCAGCCCTCAAAGTCCTCGTCTGCAACGATGCGGAAGGTGCGCTCTGCCTCTCCCGTCATATCAACGACGAAGGAGTAGGAATAGGTGCCGTCGCCGTCGTAGGTAATCTGGTAGCCGTCGTAAAACTCGTAGTTGCCGTAATCGTCGGGCGAATCTGCCGAGCTGACCTTATATTCGACCCACTCACCATTGACCTTTTCATAGATCTTCGGTGCGGTGAGCTTCTTGAAGCCGTAGACTCTGACGGTAACGTTGTTCTCGCCGCCCGAGAGTGTGAACTCTGCGCTCTTGCCGTCGGTCGTAAGAACCTTTGGCAGATATACGCTTTCGATGACCTCGGAGCCGTTGCCTGCGGTAACGGTGAGAGGATCAAGCAAGCTGTCGTTGCGAACGTTCTGAACGTTTTGGTCGTCGGTGCACTCGGGCGAGCCCCAAGGCAGAAGGATCATATTGATCTCAATGACGTCGCCCGCCTTGAGCGTGACCGCTTCAAGATCAAGCGAAAGCGAGAGCGAATTGTCGACGTCGGTGACTACAAAGCCTGCGTCAGACTTCTCTCCGCCGATAGTTATGCTCGAATTATAGACAAGGCAAGCAAGGTTTACGTAATCGTTCGTGTCGCCCTTGATAAGTCCGTAGTAGGAGAAGTAGGGGCAGTTGCTACCGAGCTTCGTTACCTCCGCCTTGGATCTTGTGTTCGCGTTCTTGACCGCCGC
>JAZSGD010000102.1:0-16290 GCA_045532555.1 Eubacteriales bacterium
AAAGCGGTAAACAAGCACCTTTGCGCCCGTTTCGGCGGCATACGAGAAGAACAAGTCTTCTCCCGCCCTTTTGCTTCTGCCGTAGTCACTGTCGTAGCGACCGATAAGGGTCGCCTGAATAGACGACGAAAGCATCACGGAGCATTTATTGTTATATTTTTTTAGCGTGTCAAGAAGCTTGGACGCAAAGCCGAAATTGCCCTGCATAAACTCCTCGTTATTTTGCGGACGGTTGACTCCCGCGAGGTTGAAGACGAAGTCGGCTTTTTGGCAGGCTTCCTCAAGCAACGACTCCTCGGAGTCAATGTCGTAAAGATAAAGCTCGTCCGCCGAAAGCTCAGGGTGAGTTCTATCCTTGCCGTCTCTTATGTTTTTTAGTGCTTCGGTCAGGTTTTTGCCGACAAAACCGTTCGCACCGGTTATCAGTATTTTCATTGTTTATTTACCCATCTTCGCGATCTCTTCCTGAATATAGGTGAGAGATGCTATCTTTGCCTTGGTTTCTTCGACGTTCAAAAGCTGAGTGTTATGAGAATTGAACTCGGTAAGTGTATTTCTCTCGGTGTTGCCCTGATTGAAATATTTGTCGTAGTTGAGTCCTCTCTTGTCACAAGGAACGCGGTAGAAGTTGCCGAGGTCGATTGCATTAGAGCATTCCTCGTTGGTGAGCAAGGTCTCGTACATCTTTTCTCCGTGACGGATACCGATGACCTTGATGTTTTCCTTGTCGCCGCCGAAAAGCTCGCAAACCGCCTCTGCCTGAGTCTTAATTGTACAAGCGGGTGCTTTCTGAACAAGAATATCTCCGCTCTCACCGTGCTCGAATGCAAAGAGCACGAGATCGACCGCCTCCTCAAGCGACATTATAAATCTCGTCATAGTGGGATCGGTGATCGTGATCGGATTCCCTGCCTTTATCTGCTCTATCCAAAGCGGAATGACCGAGCCGCGCGAACACATTACGTTGCCGTATCTTGTGCAGCAGATCTTAGTCTTTTCGGGACTAACTGTTCTCGATTTTGCGACGATGACCTTTTCCATCATCGCCTTACTCGTTCCCATTGCATTTACGGGGTAAGCTGCCTTATCGGTCGAGAGGCAGACGATATTCTTGACTCCCGCCTCGATTGCGGCGGTCAGCACGTTTTCAGTTCCGAGAACGTTGGTTTTTACTGCTTCGATCGGGAAAAATTCGCACGAAGGCACCTGCTTGAGTGCTGCCGCATGGAATATGTAGTCGACTCCGTGCATAGCGTTTCTGACGCTCTGTATGTCACGGACGTCGCCGATGTAAAATTTGATCTTCTCTGCCACTTCAGGCTTGGTTGCCTGAAAATAGTGGCGCATATCGTCCTGCTTTTTCTCGTCGCGTGAGAAGATGCGGATCTCACCGATGTCGGTATCGATAAAGCGGTTGAGCACGGCATTACCGAACGATCCCGTTCCACCTGTTATAAGGAGAGTTTTACCTGTAAAAAGTCCCATTTTAACTTAGTCCTCCAGATATTTCATAAAGTTTTCTTTGTTCTCTTTTGCTGTGGTAGTCGGTCTGCCGAGATCGTCTCTTGCACCGATAGAACACTTGACCTCTATAAACGAGAGTTCGTGTCTGCCCTTTGCGGCACAAAGTGCCTCATCGAGAGCGTCAAAGCTATCTACAGATACGAAGTTGGGGTAACCGCATCCGTCCGCGATCTTGCAAAGATCTATCTTCTCTGCAACGGTAGGCATACCGCCGACCGTCTCGTGAGCACCGTTATTAATGACCACGTGCACTATATTTTTAGGAGCATTTGCGCCAAGCAACGCCATCGAGCCCATGTGCATAAGGAGCGCTCCGTCACCGTCGATTATCCAAACCTTACGGTCGGGCTTCTGACGAGCGATAGCCAAAGCGATAGAGGAAGAATGTCCCATCGAGCCGACGGTAAGAAAATCCGATCCGTGCGTCTGTCCGCGTCTTTCCCTTATCTCAAAAAGCTCTCTTGACGCTTTTCCCGTCGTGGATACAACGACGTCGGTGTCACTAACGGTTGCTATATGCTCGATTATCTCCTCGCGCACCATATTGTTATCATTGGTATATTTGACCTTTCCGTCAAATTCAAGCGCGCCCTTGCGAACCACGAACGCGACCTGCTTACCCTTTGCCAAAATAGTCTTGAACTCGGTCATCTTTGCCGAAAGCTCTTCCTCGGTGGTATCCTTGCTTATCACAAAGGTTGCAATATCCATGTCCTCAAGCAGCTTTAAGGTGACCTCGCCCTGATAGATATGCTGAGGCTCGTCCTTCACACCGGGCTCACCTCTCCAGCCTACGATGAAAACACAGGGGATTCCGTAGACCTTATCGTTCATAAGCGATGCGACGGGGTTGATGATGTTACCGAGACCGCTGTTCTGCATATATACTACGGGAACCTTACCTGTTGCAAGATGATATCCTGCGGCAAGTCCGACCGCGTTTCCCTCGTTTGCCGCGATGACGTGCTTGTCCGATATGCCGTAAGTCGCCATAAGATAGTTGCACAGGGGCTTAAGCTGTGAATCGGGCACTCCCGTAAAAAAATCAAATTCCTTTAAAAAATCAAGCTTCATCTTTCAGTATCTCCATATATATCTTATAGATCGCATCTTTGTCAAGGCGCACGGGGTTGTTTCCAAGCCTTTCAACGTTGACCGCATCGGTCAATGTGCGCGCCGCACTCTCCTTACAGCTATCCTTGGGATCGCGTATATCAAGGCGATCAAGCATCTGCTCAAAACCCTTGCAAGCTGCCTCGGCGCTGTCGTATCCCATAGCGTTTGCTATGTCGTTAAATGTCGCCAAGAGATAGTCAGCTCCGCGCTTGTCTATACATTTGTCGGGATTCTCGAGCATATATCTCCACACTCTATGCAGATTTATCGCCACCGCGTGTCCGTGCGGGAAACCGTAGATAGAGGTCACCTTATAGCTCATAGCGTGGGGGGCGGTGGTTGCGGTTATGCAAATTGCTCTGCCCGCAAGATTTGCCGCCGACATTATCTCGTCCCTTGCCCTTTCGGTATTCTCCTCAACGTACTCGAAAACGTTTGCCATGATCTTCTCGATAGCTCTCTTCGAGTATGCCTTGCTCTCATCGGTGGAATAGACCGACCACCAAGACTCTATCGCCTGACAGAGCGCGTCGAGAACGGTGCATTTTTTCTGATATACGGGCAATCCAATAAGAACGTCGCTATCAAGCACCGCCACATCGGGAATAATGCTCGCGTGCTTTACGGACTGCTTCACGCCCTCGTAATATATGACGGCAAAAGGAGTGGATTCACTTCCCGTGCCCGCGGTTGTCGGCATAGCGATAAGCGGAACCTGCGTGTCGGCATATTCCTGCTTCAGATATACGGTGTCCTTATTCATCTTGCAATAAAGCTTGATACACTTCGCCACGTCGATGGCGCTTCCGCCGCCAATAGCAACGATAGCGTCGCAATTCTCTCGATTAAACAGCTCTACTCCTGCCTCAACCTCCTCGTATTTAGGGTTGGAGGTAAATTCGCAGAACTCTACTGCGGGAGTGTCAAGAGCGTTAATATATTCCCAAACGGGAAGATATTTTACAGGCTCGGTATAGACGAGCAGGAACTTTTTTGCCCCCAGCTCGCCGATGACCCCGCCAATCTTTTGATATGAGGCTTTACCCTCGATAATTCTCTGTTTCACTATTTTTTCCTTTCAGAAAATCATTCCTCTGGAATGAGGGTGATGATCTCCTTGATAGACATACACATATCGTCTGCTTCTTTTGCGCGGTGATTCTCGAGAATCGTCGTAGCAGTCTTCTGCATTGCGGGGAATCCGCTTCTGGTCAGCTGATTTGCGTATATAACGACATTTACGCCTCTCTGCTTGAACTCCTGCTCGGTTACCGCGTTGAACGAGGTGGGGACTACGACGATAGGCGTCGCCTGATTCTTCTCACGGAATTTCTCAACAAACTCGAAGATCTCAGCGGGATCTTTCTTGCGGCTGTGTATCATAATAGCGTCGGCGCCTGCTCCTGAGAACGCAAAAGCTCTTTCAAGCGCGTCCTCCATTCCTCTCTCGAGAATGAGTGACTCAATTCGCGCACAGATCATAAATTCCTTTGTCTTCTGTGCCTTCTTGCCCGCCTTTATCTTCTCGCAGAAGTTCTCGATGCTGTCCTGAGTCTGCTGAACCTCGGTGCCGAAAAGCGAGTTCTTTTTAAGTCCCGTTTTGTCCTCGATGATGACCATGGAAACGCCCATTCTCTCAAGCGTCTTTACGGTATAAACAAAATGCTCGGTCAGTCCGCCAGTGTCACCGTCGAAGATGATCGGCTTTGTGGTGACTTCCATAATATCGTCAATAGTGCGGAAACGAGAGGTCATATCAACGAGCTCGATGTCGGGCTTACCCTTTGCGGTACTGTCGCAAAGGCTGGATACCCACATAGCGTCGAACTGATATGTCTTGCCATCCTGAAGCACCTTGGTGTTTTCGACGATAAGTCCCGTGATTCCGCTATGCGCCTCCATCGCGGTAACAAGGCCCTTCATTCCGATGAGCTTTTTCAGTCTGCCGCGGCGCATATCGGGCATAGAAAGCTTTGCTCTCGAGAGCTTTTCCATCTCAAGATAAGTGTCGGTCTTGGAATAGGGGTATTCTACGAGCTTGCCGCCGTATTCACAAAGAAGCGCAACGACCTCTTCGCGAATGGGTTTCTGGAAGCCCTCGCGCCAATCGTCACCGTGAACCACGTATGCGGGCTTCAAGGCTTTGATATTCTCGGCATAGCTGAGCTCCTTCTGTTCAACAACCATAGCGACACCGTTTATATTCTCAACAAGAGACTTTCTCTCCTCGTAAGGCATAAGGGGAAAACGCTTGTAGGACGCGACCGCCTCATCGGAAAGAACACCGATAATAAGCTTACCAAGCTTTTGCGCCTTCTTGATAATAGCGATGTGACCCGAGTGGATCATATCGGTGGAAAAGCACATATAAACGATTCTGTTTTCAAGCTCCGCGATCTGCTTGGATACTACCGCCAGATCCTCGGGAGTGTCGATCTCGCCGCAAAGAGCGTCCTTAACGTCGAGAGGATAAATATGGCACTTGTCCGAGACCTTATTGAATGCATTTTCAGCATAGCACTTGCGGTCGTCGTTTTCGCAGAACGCACAGATCTCGTCGAGCCAGACGTTCCAATCGTCCTTGCAAAGCTTATAGAGAGGCTGTGCCGCCATAGCGTCGGTAAAGAATTCGATACCAACTGCCTTGACTCTTTCCTCGCCTATTACTGCCTTGAAATCCTTTTCGGGCAGAGGCAAGGTTGAGCTTACGGTCATACAGCTGTTCTCACTTGCGATCACCTTATCAAAGACCTCTGCTTCGAAAACAAGGTCTCCGTGCATCAGCACGATGTCCTCGTCGCGAAGATGATCCTTTGCACAATAGATCGAATAAATGTAGTTTGTTTTATCGTAGATGGGGTTGTTGACAAAGGTGTAGTTCAACGGAAGATTCAACGAGTGACAGTAGTTCACGAGTATCTCGTCGAAATATCCCGTGGTCATAACGACCTCTTTTATTCCTGCTTCTGCTATCAGCTTGAGCTGACGGGAAAGAATCGTATCCTTTGTCGATATTTCCGTCATACATTTGGGGTGTTCGCTTGTGAGGACTCCCATTCTGTGTCCGAGACCGGAGTTAAGTATTACAGCTTTCATTTTGTTTTTCCTTTGATTTATTAATTCGTTAATGTGGATTGGTTTATCTTTTTGTTTAATTGCTGCGCATTGATTTATTGTCCATCTATTTGTCTTAAGAAATCTTCCATAGATTCAAATTTTGGCGAATTCGCATTTAATCTGGCCACTGTGTCGTCATAATTCCCACAGTTACGCATTTGCTTCTCATAATACGGGTTGATTTCAGACGTTCCGTTTGAATACAGGAAGAAAAATTCGGAAAGCTCCTTTTCGTCAGGATCTTTTTTGTAAACATCGCGATAACATCTTACAAGCTCAGCGGCCTCCTCAAGTTGTGCCGCTTTCCTTTTTTCGTAATACTCTTCCAAAGACATAATCACTCGGCAAGGATTCCCTGCCGCTACACAATTGTCGGGAATGTCTTTGTTAACAAGACTACACGCGCCAATTATAACATTGTTTCCTATCGTTACGCCCTTCAATATAGTAGACCGAGAACCAATAAAAACATTGTTACCTATTTTCACCTTGCCTGCAGAACCCAAAACATCTCCATAGGCTCCCTTCAAAACCGACCAATCATATCCATGAGTAAGTATAGCTACTCCAAAAGGTATTTGAACATCGTCACCCAATTCAATAAGATAAGGACGAGTCATATCTATCAGAGTGCTGCTTGGATCAAAAAAGACGCATCTTTCTCCAATAACTGCACCACATTTTCTTAAGTAATTTATAAATTCTTCATTTGTTGGAGGAGTTTGTATGGACAAAAACTTTCTTATCTTTCCTTTAATGCTTTTTCCAATTTTCTTTATCATGTTAGCGTCACCTTTTACAATGCATAATTATGAAGTCAATTTTGCTATGTATCATACTGTATAAATTTTACACTGCTGCAACAATAATTTATTTTTTCTTTGATCTTGCAATAATTCCCTTTGCAAAATCGATCGTTGCCTTTCCAACACTCGGTCTTACTGCATAGCTAAAAACAAAATGTATAGGGACACATACCACTGTAAACAGTGCAGCATACGCAACTAAGACAAAATAATTTGACAAATTAAGATTGAGCAGCGGAAAGATGAATATTGCGGCACACGAAACAACACTGTTGGTCAACCACAAAACAACAGAACACCAAGCGCTCCTATCAAGCACCCGTCGATTTACGTAAAAGATCATATCAAGTGCGCGGTATAACAATGCGATAACTGTACCCAGTAAAACGCCATATATGCCCATAAAATTAACAAGAACAACCGAAGCAACAATATTGATAACTGATTCTACAACCGATCGCCACTGTGTTTTCTTGAAATGGCCTGCAAAAGTAATCGCATTTGCCAGCGGAACTCGTGCACAATCCAGCACTTCTGTCAGAAGCATCAACAACGGCATATATTTCAACAAATAGTTTGTATCCAATCCTTCGGTATACAGTGCAAGAAAAGGATGTACAAACAAATACGCGATCGTAAATATTCCAAACGTCAGTGCAACGTGGAATACTTCGTACATATCGTGAAGCTTAATAAATCTTTCTTTATGTTGATAGCTCTGACCCAATTTAAAGGCGATACTGCTTGAAAAATTGTTAATAAACGTTTTTAGTAATCCAAACAAATATTTGTACAGCGTATACACGCTTACAATTTTCAAATCGCAGAAAAACGTTAATAGCAAAACGTCGGTATTAGTAAATACCAAAGTGGAAATTTGATGGATCAAAACTGAATTTTTCTGCGAAATAGCATCAATATCCGGGCTTACTTTGATATCAATCCAGCTATATTTTTTTCTGACATATATCCATATAGCCAACGAATGTAACAAGCTTACTACAAGAAAGATGCTTTCAACTAAAATAACGCTTCGACCTGTCAGCAACAGGAATAATTTAACAAATGATAATACGATTGATTTTATCTGAACGATTATTGTCAAAACGTAACTTTTGCCATCAGCTTGCACAAGCAACGCATACTTTGAGTGTATAAAGTACGGAAATGCTCCGCCAATACCCAAAATAAAGAATATCGCAACCATAACAAAGTAATCCAATGAAGAACTAATAATGGCAGGATATATGAAGGACATAGCCACGATTATTATCGTGTATAAAACGCCCGTTTTTTTATAAAAATGATGCGTTGCTGATAAAATAGAATTGATCTTTTCTCTATTTCTTTCGCCGACAGGAGCATACAACGCTTGTAAAGATGCCGTACCTACTCCCGCCTCTAATAAAGCTACATACACAAATA
Organism: Eubacteriales bacterium; assembly: GCA_045532555.1. Classification (GTDB taxonomy): domain Bacteria; phylum Bacillota; class Clostridia; order Oscillospirales; family CAG-272; genus SVTX01. The sequence goes on from JAZSGD010000102.1 coordinate 7,989, forward strand.
TCTGATTAACAGAACTTATATATCCATTGACTTCAGACCCATAATTCATCACAAACAATCTGGGCATCAACACACCCAAACCGATCGTTAATATTTGACCTAATAAGCCAAATATTATATTGAGCCTTGTTTTTTGCAAATTGCTTTGCATTTCGTTATACTCCTTACTACCCGAGGTTTGCTATTTTTGCTTAAGCTTCAATCTTAATTACATATACCTTCTATGTATCATTAAGAGTTGTATTTTTCTAAAATGAAGAACCTTACAAAGCCTCAGCACCGCAAAAAATTTTCCTCTTGAATGCTTCAACAGTTGATTATACCGTTGATTATTATTTAGACAAGATAAGACATTTTTCTGTACATTAAAATCTTTTTGATAAGTGTGAGCAATAAATTCATTTAAATACGCTGCTATGAGCATAGAGCTTAATATAGTACTCGAGGGGAATGCCCAATTCTTACTTTGCGACAAATTTGCACATGAACGATACAACTCGTCGGCATTAGAAAACAATTCACCAAAATTTCGTTTAGCTATCTGCTTTGTATTAATAAAAAGGCGATACCGATAAAGGTCTTTTTTCAAGATTTGAATAGCCAAAACGTACTGTAAATAATCAAAATTAAACTTTAAATCTTCAAGATAAACGCATTTTTCACTAAAGCTCAAATTGTTTTTAACTATTATATCTCTTGTGTAGACTTTATTGCACGGAGATGCCATGTTATATGCCGAAAACAACTTGTTGGCATCAAGATCATATGATAAAATTGCGATTTCTTCGGAATCTCCCAAATCCTCTCGACTATATTGAAAAATATTATCCGACGTATACCAATCCTGAAGAATCCCAAAGACAACTAACTGACAACAATCATCAACGTGATACACAATGCTTTCAAGCAGATCACTTTTCCAGCTGTCATCTCCATCAATAAACAAAACGTATTCTCCGCAAGCCTTTTCGAGTCCGAAGTTTCTTGCCACGGACACTCCACCGTGACAGACTGCATAAAGATGAACATTATCTTTGCCTTTGACAATCTGTTCGCATATTGCGAACGTTCCATCTGTCGAGCCATCATCAACTATTATCAACTCAAAATCGGCGTATGTTTGTTCAAGCACACTCTTTACCGCTTCACCAATGTATTTTTCACAGTTGTAAGTCGGCATTATTATACTGAATTTCATTTATTATCTCCGATAGCTTTTAAAAATTGACTGTATGCTACTTCGTTTGAAAACTCATACGTTTCGAAAAATCTACGGCAACAATCGAGCGAACCGTCGTTAGATATCATTTTCTTTATTATTTCGCACAATGAATCAACGCTCTGATCAGCAATATATCCATGCTTCCCTTCGTCCATCATTTCGGTAATTGAACCGAATCTTGCAACAACCATTGGCTTTTTCAAGATAAAGGACTCGATAACTACCATGGGGTATGCCTCGGAGCGCGAAGTCAACACGGTAAAATCGCTTTGTTTTATGTAAGAATAGGGATTCTTTTTGTTTCCCACAAATGTCAGCACGTCATCAGTTCCGTACTCTTTTGAAAGAGATACGGTTTCATCGTAATTAGGGCCGTCGCCTACAACGTACCAATGAAATGACCTATCGGTCTCTTTTTTTAGTCTGTCGCAGATGTCTACTATCCAATTGGTTTGTTTAAAATAATTATCTATCCTCGCTACCGTAACAATATTGACTTTTTTTTCATCAAAAAACAGGTCACATTTATCTTCGGCAAGCGTTTTTATCTGTTCTACATCAAACATATTGTATACAGTACAAGCATTTTTCCGAAGCTGAGGATATTTCGCAACAAACTGCTCTCTCACAGCATTGGAAACGTAAGCGATCTTGTCGAATCTTGTCATATATTTTATCCACGAGGGCTCGCCCATAAGCTTCAACTCGCCGTGAATGAAACCTATTTTCTTTTTTGCGCTAACGTTATTAAGAGCAAACAAATAGCAGGGCGTGCACTGACGAAAAGCGATGGCAACGTCAAAGGTTTCTTTCTTGTTGAATTTTGAAAATATCAGCTTATACCAAAGTCCCGAGCGAACAGTCAGCTTTTTTATAGCTCCGAGAACCAATATCTTTATTTTTTTTAGTCCGTGAGCCCGTCTTACACTCTCGGCACCTATATCCCAAAGCTTTGACTTACCTTTTAAGGAGAGTAGTTTTACGCTCTCACACAAGTGGTCTGCACACGCATTTTTGCCGGACATATCAAGAAAGGAAACTTCATGTCCGTGCAGATTAAGCTCGGTCGACAGGTTTACCGCGGCGGTAGTGACACCGCCCACGTTCGTGTCGGGAACAACTATCAAAATCTTCATATAATCTCCAAATATGATTTAAATCAAGGACCTTAACTTATTAATTCGATTCTTGATTCCGCGCAAAAGCTTGCGCTTTCTTTTAGGGGGATTGTTTTGAAAATCCTCAAATGTGCCTCTCTTTGAAAAATCCATTTTAAGATCGTATTTTTCATTCAACGGATGAACCAGCTCCATCCACCAACGGCCGCGGCGCAAAGCACCTCCGTTTTTATAATCAAAAACCATCTCTGTGTCGTGGCAGATACTATAGAACTCATCCTTATAGCGCGAGCTTCTGCGGCTTCCGTAAAGCTCCCATTCCCAAGGGCTTTCGTGACGGCGGATGTAGGAGCGTAGCTTTTCTCTATTCCACAGAGCTATCTGACAATTAAGTCTGTACTCACCCTTCTGCGGTCTTTTTTCAAATCCCGCATATTTTTCAGAGCGTATATTATTCTCATCCTCGGTTGGATAGAAGGAAAAGCAGGCTATATCTCCATTTTCTTCCATATAGTTATAGCACTTTTCTATCTCTTCTACGGCTACGGGACTTTCAATCAGAAAATCCTCAAGGCAGAACAAAACGTATTTCTTGTCGATACTATCAAGTGCACCTATAAGCCTGTTTCCCCACGGATCCTTGTTATGGACGGTCTTTATACGGAACGGTGGAAATGAATAGTCTAATGACTCGGTATTTATAACCACGTCCATATCAAAATCGGGCCATTGTATCTTCCAAAGCTTGAAAAAAGCATCCCAGCAATCGGAATACCCGTCACAGGTATTCAGCAAAAGCGCGCAATCGTCTTTTAATGTTTTCATATCTCCCTACCCAAATTAATGTTTTTTACCGTACAATATACGTTTTGCGGTTCTTTTAACAAAGCGCACAGCGCCGTTTTTATGTTCCTTTAAGCTAAAAAGGTGTGGGTGATCTGCCGCAAATCGATGTGTGTCAAGAGGAATACTGCACCCTTCGGCTGCAAGTCGTTCAATCTCGTATCCTAATTGCTCACGTAGTGAATTGAATATTTTTCTATATTTTATCCTCGCAAACGAACTACAAATATCCGCCATACAATTTCTGAGAGCATCTGCATAATTGGTAACAACCATGTGATAAAGGTGAGGATATTTCTCTTTCACATATTTTATAATAGCCTTGTCGCACTCGATGACCGCCAGCTTGCTCTCCTTAAACGGCGAGTACTCGGTGCTTCCAGGCCTTACATATTGAACGTAAAAAGCCTTTCCGATATGAACAGCAGTCTCACAGCTACCGAGGAGCTCATGCATTATCGCATAATCCTCTCTCGCGCGATAGGCAGGAAATCGTATATTATTAAAAAGTTCACGTCTGAAAAGCTTACCCCACGGCGCCGTCTGAATTCTTTTCGGTGTAAAGTATTCTTTCAGAACTGTATAATCTCTGAATATCATCGGACTTTCGTATGGGCAAAGGACTCTCGTATCACCTCTACCGTTATCATACATTGCTCCACAGATTACAACTGAAGCTTTATATTCCTCGGCACATCTGACCATTTCAGAGATCATATCGGGCAATATGTAGTCGTCACTATCAACAAATATGACGTATTCACCGCATGCAATGTCTAACGCGGCATTGCGTGCCACCGCCTGCCCTGCATTTGCCTGATGCATGACACGAATTCTCGCGTCCTTCGTTGCATATTCATCGCATATTTCTCCGCTTTTGTCACGAGATCCGTCGTCCACTAAAAAAATTTCAATTTCTTTATATGATTGAGAGAGTATTGAGTCGACGCACCTCGGGAGTAAAGTCTCTACGTTATATACCGGAACGATAACGCTTACCATAAATATTACCTTTCATACTGATTATTTAACAACACCACAAGGCCCACGCTCATAAACCGAACGGTAGTCATCGCCTCGCTCTATTGCTTTACAAAGCCCGATAAACCTCTCGGCAGCAACCTCGGCAGTCCAAAGCTCTGTAATCGTCTTATAGGCTTCTCTGCCGAAGTTTTCTCGCAATTCTCTGTCGGTTACAAGAGCCTTAAGCTTTTCCGTAAGCTCGTCCACGTCGGCAAACTTATATACGTAGCCGTTTTCACCGCTTCGTATCAGATACGCCGCCGAGCCGACCGCATGGCTAACCACCAGCGCGCAGGCACTGTTCATCGCCTCGTTGACCACGGCTCCCCAGCCTTCGTAAAAATTACTTCCGAACACAAAAATATCGGCTCTGTCCATATATTCTCTGACACCCTCGGGAGATGTAAAGGGCAACATAGTCACCCTGTCCGAGAGGTCGAATTTTTCAATATAATTCTTTGTTTCCTCTGCACTCTCACCTTCACCAACAATGGTAAAATGCGCCTCAATATTCTGCTTCTTGAGATTATGCACCGCTTTAACGGTATCAATCACGTGCTTAAGCGGCAAAAGTCTGCCAGCGTAGAGTATTTCAGGAACCTTGTTTTCACGCTTATTAGCAAAAACAGCTTCAAGATCCTTTTTGTAAACTGCAGGAAAATATCCCCACTCAAAGCACTTTTTCTTATCAAATCCGCAGAGAGCCAGATCGGGTGCGGCATAAGAGCTTGCGCCCAAAATATAAAGATTTCGCTTCTTATACCTGGTATATCCCTCGTAAATCTTTTTGCGAGTTCTCGGAATAAAGCGTCGCCACGTTCCCTTTTTAAGTGATCTTTCACAAAAGCGGAAGGAAAGCTTATTCTCTTTCATTCGGAGGGCTAAATAGCTTGTGGGACAAGCACCGAAAATGACAACATCGTATTCCAATGCAACTTTTTCGGCAGCCTCAGAATCTTCATAAGCTCGAAGAACAAAAGGATATTTTGTGTTCATATCCTCGTATCCCATCTTTATCCTGTCCTCGGGTATTTTTTCGCAGGCGACGAAGGTGAACTCCACTCCATCGGTGCCATATAAAGCCTCACAGAGAGGAAGTTGATGATGGTTCAAAAAATTTGAGAAAAACGCTATTTTCATTATTTCGCTCTCTTTTTCTGATATTGTTGAGCGGTTGTTTTAGGCATGACCGCAAGAAGCATAATAGCTATCTTATTCTTTAGCGACAAATATTTATTGATTAACCCTCGAAAAGCATTTTTCCGTAGATATTTTACCGCCGAGGTGTAGACTTCGTTATTTTTTACCGCATCAAGTGCAGGAACGATCAACAGGTAAGCCATATGCTGAAAGATAGCAAATCTTTCGCTCTCTTTACTGAGGCTCGGAAACATAGTATCAACCGTCTCTTTCGCTTTCAGTGAATTCCCTACCATATCAATGACCGCCTTGCCGTAGCCACTGCTTGTGCTTCCGCTTCTTGTAAAATAATAGTAACCGATATGCATCACAAAAGACACCTTATTTACTTTAGTAAACACCTCAAGCATAAAAAGCAGATCTTCGTTAAGCTTTTCCTCCGAGAATCTCACGCCTTCGAACAGTTCAGTTCTGAATAATTTGGTACAAACACTAACGTCGCCCGTATGAAGCATAAGCTCTCGTACAAACTGACAAGCACTTATTACTTTATCTGTATTATGCGGCACCTTTGAAGGAGTTGTATTTCCCTCATCGTCTACCCTAACATACATTACATTTGCAATTTCACAGTCGCTATTATCAAGTCGCTCGGCGAGAACTTTATACATATCTGTGGAAATATAGTCATCGCTGTCAACAAATCCAATATAATCCCCCGTTGCGACATCAAGTCCTGCGTTTCTTGCAGAAGAAAGCCCTCCGTTCGTCTTATGCACCACCTTAACACGGCTGTCTGCTTCGGCATACTTATCGCAAATGCTGGGAGAAGAGTCGGAAGAGCCGTCATTTACCAATATAATCTCAAGATTCGTGTATGTTTGGCATAATATAGAATCAACGCATCGTTCCAGATACTTTTCCATATTGTAAACGGGAACGATAATACTGATTTTTTTGTTTTCCATACAAATCTCCATTTATGCTGTGATTCTTTATATTAAAAAAACGATATATATGGCACTAACGTAGCATGGCTTGTTAGAAGCCTATAAACAAACAGAATTAGAAACGCTGAATATGCCACAATCTTATATATTAATCTATCATGGCTTTTCGGCGGCGCGTCTAATGCGTAACAAAGTATTGCCGACGAGAAAAAAAGGTAATATAAGCTTGGGCGCTCTGCTGATAAGGTTATAGTTCTCAAAAGCCAAAACAACCAGGCTATTAAATTCACGTTAAAATATCCAAGCCGCTCAGCGTCGAGCTTTTTAGGAATAACCAAAGTAACTATCGCAAACACAGTTACACAACACATGACAAGGAAAAATATTAATCCCGATCCACTAGTGCTTTGATCTGCGTTATATTCAAAAACATCCCACAGCCACTCACTCCACAAATCTCGAGTCCAAAAGATTATAACAATTCCCACAACATATATAAAACAGTTGAAAATGTTAAATTTTCGGTTATAAATGAAATATATGGGAAGGAAAAACAGTCCACTCATGTGAAAACTAGTTGCTAACAGCACAAGCACAAGAAATGGTATAAGCTTTCGTCTCTTGACAAAACGATAAGAAAAAAGACAAATACTCATAGCCAGACACTGTCTAACACCTGTAAACATAAAGGTGTAAGTTCCCATAGTTGCAAAAAAATAGAGAAAAGAAAAACTATGATTTTTCATCTCGTTAGCAAAGGAAACTATTGAAACACAATAGATAGAGGTATAGATTATTTGATACACTTGAGGACTTGATGTTATATAGGTGATAAGCTTCTCAAAAATCACATAACCCGGCTCAAACTCGGGGCCTGCGGCGTTTTCAATGAATATTTTATTCCACGGTGTGTCTACCATCTGTCTGAAAAACTTTAAATATACCACCGTATCTGCGCCCATATAAGGGCCGCGAAACGCTATCAACGCAAACATTGGAAAAGCCGCTACCAATAGCCACGCCCATCTCTTGCGAAGGTATTTTTTTGATATTATTTCTTCTTCTGTCAGATATCTTCCGATCCTCGCGTTATAATACGTACCGACAAGAAGAGGAAACAGAGCTACTGCAATATAAATCAGCATTATATCCTCCAACTAAGGCTTGATAATTTCGCGATACACGTCAATATAGCCTTCGTAACACATTTTTTTATCAAAGCTTCTCTTTCCGATTTCTGCACAGCCCGCACATCCTTCTTTTTTGACAAGCTCAATTTTATTTATAATTTTATCAACGTCATTTTCGGGTACTACGTAACCGCAGCCTTCGAGCACGAGCTCGGGACTTCCACAGCTATCGTAGGTTACAACAGGGGTGCCGCAACAAATACTTTCCATATTCACCGTCGGCAACGTGTCGGCGTGTGTGACGTTCACAAAAACGTCCGACATAGCGTAATATTCAGCCAATTCCCTGCGGTCTGTCACAAATCCAACACTCACAACGCGATCCGAATATTTTTCAAGCAATGTCTTGTGCACATCGTTGCAACCAACGATCACCACTTTGTCATTTTCAGACAAGCTCTCCATAATTTTTTCTAAAAAATTCGAATTCTCCGGCAAAAGCCATTTGTTTGCCATTCCCATTATTACATACTTGTCTTCAAGACCGAATTTTTTCTTCAAGGCTTGTTTATCTCGGCTTTTGAATATATCCGTATCTACTCCATTGCGGATAGATGTAATGTCAAAGCCCTTCATAATTCCCTTTTTTGCTTCATTACATATCCATTCGCTGCACCCAACAACCTTTAGCCTTGGAATTGCCGAAAGATATTTTTTTCTATCCTTGAGCACTTTCGCAGACGCGTCAAATATCAGACTTTTTGGAGGTGCACTCTTTTTAGGACAATTTCCGCATCCGCTTGTAAATTTTGAGCATTTCACGTCAACGTAGTGGAAGCACTTACCCGTAAAATACCAGCAATCGTGCATAGTTAT
>JAZSGD010000336.1:0-13396 GCA_045532555.1 Eubacteriales bacterium
GCTTTTCGAAGGCGCAAATGGATTTAATTTGCCGAAAAACATCACGACAACGGCAAGTATCGCACCGAGCTGAATGACGACCTCAAACATACTCATGTATTCATCTGCAAAGGTCGCGTCAAGCGATGGTGCAACGTTAAGCGACAAAAATTCATCGAGAAGTATCAAATGCCCCGTGGAGCTGACGGGCAGCCACTCGGTTATACCCTCTATCACTCCGAAAATTATCGCCTTAATTATTTCTATAAAACCCATTATTTTCTCCCGTCAAAATTATTCCGCGCCGCGCATTATGTCGCCTTCCTTGACCTCAAAGGGCACTCTGCACCAAAAGATCATCGAGGGGTGGGGCGCGGACTCGGCAGCCGAGCCATCGGTAAGATAGATCTCACCAACCTCAAAGCCCCTGCCCACCTTCATAGGCGAGATCATCTCGGCTCTGTCCGAGATCTTGACCTTGTTGCGCTGAATGAAGCGGTAAAGCCGTCCGTTCTCGTTTTCAAGAGCAACACCAAGGGCAGCAATACGGCAAGCTTCTTCTTCATTATAATCGATCGCGGTAGCAAAATATGCCTTGTCGCGAATATATCCCGTCTGTGTGCCAAGCTGCGCGTTGTCCATCGGGTCGTCGAGATAATAGCCCGTACAATACTCGCGGTGCGAAACGCTTTCAAGCTCATTGTACCAAAGAGGATCAAACTCGTAACCCTCGGGATCGGCAAGATAAGCATCTATAGCCATTCTGTAAGCATTCGTGACCACGGAGGTATAATACGCGCTCTTCATTCTTCCCTCGATCTTGAAGGAATCGATTCCGCAAGCAATAAGCTCGGGAATATGCTCGATCGTGCACATGTCCTTGGACGACATAATAAACGTGCCAAGCTCGGTCTGCTCGATCGGTATCGGCAGATCGGGACGTTTTTCTTCATAAATTATGTAGTTCCAACGGCAAGGCTGAGTACACCTGCCGCGATTGGCATCTCTGCCCGTCATAAGATTTGAAAGCATACATCTGCCGCTATAAGAAACGCACATCGAACCGTGGACAAACGCCTCAAGCTCCACGTCCTCGGGAAGCGCATCGCGAATCGCCTTGATCTCCTCAAAGCAGAGCTCTCGCGCAAGCACAAGTCTCTTTGCGCCAAGCGCAGCGTAAGCCTTTGCAGCCTCTGGCGAGACTATGCTCGCCTGCGTCGAGATATGTATCTCGGCATCGGGCATGATCTCCCTGACCGTAGCCATAACGCCAAGATCGGCAACAATAAACGCGTCGATCTCCGCGCCGCTGATATCGGCAAGAAATTTACGCAAGTCGTCATATTCGTTTCCGTGAGGCATAGTGTTAAGCGTAAGATAAAGCTTCTTGCCCCTCTCGTGAGTATATTTCACCGCCTCATAAAGCTCCTCGACCGTAAAATTATCGGCAGCCGAGCGCATACCAAAGCTCTGTCCCGCACAATATATAGCGTCAGCGCCGTAAAGCAAAGCCGCCTTCAGCTTTTCGAAATTGCCCGCGGGCGAGAGCAATTCAGGTCTTTTTATCATCTTTTCCATCTTTATACCGTCCAGAATATAAACGTATTAATCCATTATATATTTTATCATAAACCTGCGCGTATGTCAACACCGTAAAAACAAAAGCCTCACCATATCAATTAGCAAACCACAGTTAAGTATAATTAACATAACATCGCACGACTGATTAAGCTACCTTAACCAACTCCCTTTCTAAACCACAGTATTAAGTTTGCTTAACTCCAATTCCAAGAAAAAGAGCAATTCAAAAAGAATTGCTCCCTTTTCAAATCAGTTATCAAACGCAAATAATAAAGAGCCACGCAAGAACCGCGGTGATCAGAGGATTTACGAATCCACCGCCCGCCGTAAGCGCGGAAACAACCGCAATAGCGGCAAACACGAAAATGATCACGCCAAACACCTTGCATTTGATCTTCTTCATACCGATAAGACCAAAGATACCTGCAAGAAGCATAAGAACGCTGACCGTTGCCGAGATCAGTGCGGGAACGTTAAGCGCAATTATCGCATTGATCGCCGAGATGGGCCCCATAATTCCCCAAATGATGTAAATGATACTGATAATAATTCTGAAAACGTTTTTAGTTGTTCTTTTCATTACCGTTTCCTTTCAAAATAAGGTCTAAAGCAATCGCTTCCCTTATATTATATATCATTTACCGCAATTTGTCAACAGCAAAATCACTTAAAAAGGCTCCCGATAGTCTCAAGTATCTTGAATCTTATTTTATACTTCGCCGAGCCTGTTTCTGTGATTATCTTGTATTGCTCGCTTGTCAGTCCCGCAGACACAAACGCGTCCTCGTTCGACTTTGATGAATCGTCGGTCGCCGCCGAAAGACAAAGCGTCGGGAAAAGACAGCACCACCAGTTCTGTCCCTCGGCGTCACCTATGCAGACCTTTAAGGAAACGTATTCGCCCTTGGGAAACGCGCAGCTTTCGTAGGTCTTCGTCGGATAGTATTCCTTTCCGATGCTGACCGTCACGTCGTAGTCAAATCCCTCAGCGCACACGACCTCCTCGGCAGCGAGCTCGATCTCGTCCATTATCCCTCCGATAGCCGCTATCGCCTCGGATTGCGACGAGCAATTCTCCACTGCGGGACCAACCACCTCAAGTATGCGGTCGCGGACTAAAAGCTTGAGCGCCTGATCCTCGTCGCTGTCGGAGTTCGCAAGCACGTGTAAACGCACGACGGTGTCGTAGATCTCCTCTTCCCCGTGCACGGGAAAAAGTCCCGCAATAAGCGCTAAGGTGAGGATCAGGAAAGTGCAGATAAGTAATTTTTTAGTAGAAGCCATTGTGTAACGTCCTTTCTTTTTCTTTACGAAAGAATTATCTGCACACAATGGCTTCTTTATTCATCATATATTAAATTTTATCAAGCCTGACCCTCGGGAAGCTGATTTTTGCGTCGTCTGCTCGAGTCGGCAGGCTTCGCAGTAATATCTCCCGCCTTCGTCAGCGCCCACTTTGTCATAACGGGACCGACGATCTCGTAAACGAGAACCGCGAACAGAATGACGAAACGAACCACCGCCGCGATATCCGCACTCAAAACAGAATCCGCCGCGACCGTGCTCACCATACCAAGCGCAACTCCCGCCTGAGGGAACAGCGTGATACCGAGATATTTGACTATATCGGGCGAGCATTTCGTCATCTTAGCCGAGCTCATCGCACCGAAATACTTGCCAATGCAACGCGCAATAATGTAAATAAGACCTATCAGCACGAATATCGGCTGTGTAAATACGTTCAGATCAAGCTCCGCACCGCTGATAACGAAGAAAAGTATCAAAAGCGGCTTGGTCCAGCCGTCTGCTCTCGCCATCATCTCATCGGAGCATTCGCAGACGTTGCAGAATATCGTTCCGCACATCATACAGGTCAAAAGTGAGGAAAATCCGATATGTACGCCGTTTATCGAAAGATTGTCAAGCTCGGTGACCGCAACCGTCGCGAAAACGAAGGTAATGACCAGACTCAAACGGTTACTGTTGGAATGGAATAGCTTTTCAAGCTTCGAGAGAACAAAGCCGAGCAAAGCACCAACGACCAAAGACACAACTATCTCGATAAGGGGCTCTACAACGATAGAGATCAGATTCATCGAGCCTCCGTCGATCGCCTTGGCAACTCCAAAGAGCACCGCGAAGATAACCAGACCGACCGCGTCGTCAAGCGCAACGATGGGAAGGAGCAGATCGGTCAAGGGACCCTTCGCCTTGTACTGACGAACGACCATCAAGGTCGCCGCAGGTGCGGTCGCCGTCGCGATTGCCGAAAGAATGAGCACCGCGGGGATGGGGAGATAATCCTTGCCCGTCACAGCAATTAAAACGTAGTGCAGACCGAACAGTACGGCAATACAGACCGCCGTAGTCGCAACCGCCTGCAAAATACCGATTATAGTCGCCTGCTTGCCCGTCTTTTTAAGATCGGAAAGCTTGAATTCGCTGCCGATAGAAAACGCGATAAATCCAAGCGCGATGTCGCAAACGATGCCAAGAGCATGAATGTCCTTGAAATCCTTGTCGCCAAAGCCTAGGTGATAGCCTCCGGGGAGAGTAAAGCTGCCAAGGCAGAAGCAACCGACAAGTATTCCCGCAATAAGATATCCCGTGACCGCAGGAAGCTTCAAAAGCTTGCAGACACGTGACATAAGCAAGCCTGCCAGCGCGCAGACCGACAGACTGAGTAATATTTGAACCGTGGTATTCATAAAAATCTCCATTCTGGATCAATCAAAATTGTCATTATTTCATACCTTGTAATTATATGCCCGCAACCAAAGTTTGTCAATATGCAATATAAACAATTAAAGCATTCTTTTTATGGCTTTATTCGACAATAAAGCCATTTTCCCTGACGATATCGAAGCAAATCTTTTTCCAAAATCGTAAAAAGCCCTTGACAATGAGAAAGCTTTTTGATATAATAACATAGTTGAATATTGGGATGTCGCCAAGCGGTAAGGCACTAGACTTTGACTCTAGCATTCGTCAGTTCAAATCTGGCCATCCCAGCCAACAAAAAACGCACTTTTGTCTACCGACAAAGGTGCGTTTTTTGAATGATGTTTGCCTTCGGCAAATGATGTTGGCTTCGCCAATGATGACGGCTTCGCCTAATGATGTGTGCCTGACGGCACATGATGGCAAACATCGCATCATTGCGACCATCGGGAGCAACATCATTATGTGAAGCATAACATCATATCGCCGTAAGGCGATGCATCATTTGACATATAAGCAAATTTATGGTATAATAATGACCGAAAGGCGGTGTTACTAATATGGCTAACTATATTCTTTCTGAAGAGAGTGTGCAAAAATTATTTGCATATTTGGAAGATCATTTGGAGGCTTGTGGTTGTGACCACACTCTGCGTCATACAGAACAATGGCTCAAGGAAAATATTTCAGCAGAGTTGTATGAAAACGTTATTGAGGAAATCAATGATATGGGCGGCTATTGCGATTGTGAAGTATTGCTTAATTGCTATGAAGACTACGACATAGAATGAGAAAATCCCCAATTCGCCTAATGAATACACAAACGAAAATCACGCACCTTTTGTTCGTTTTTACCCCTGTTTAGACACCTTTTCACTCGTTTAAGGCACAAAATAGGGGAGCGCACGCGCTCCCCTATTTTGTGGCTGGGATGGTGCAGTCGCTTGAACTAGACCTCCAAGCCGCCTGCGGCTTGGAAAGAGTTCTAAATCTGGCCGCTTCACCGCTTAATCAAACATTTTCGACTATGCAGACAGATTCGAACCAGCGAAATAGTTGAAATGTTTACAAAGTTGTGGTATAATAGAATAAAAGGATAGGCGTCCCCATTAACACGGAAAAGGAGATCACAAAATGAAAAAGAAACCAATATTGATAATTGCGATAATAGTTGCCTCAATAATTGTTATATCCGTTGCGCTATCTTGTGCGGCAAGATTTGTCTTCCTTTCTCCCTCCTGCTATTCGAATAATGATAATCTAACGGAACAAGAAAACTATTTCATTAAAAAAATCGTTCTTGAAGCGGTAGAAGACCGATTATCCGTTTTTGGGGACAACGGAACACATCTTTTCATTTGGATAGACACCGATTTTATGGAATCCGTCACTAAAGAAAACAATGAATATATTATACGCGTGCAAACACATTATATGGAATCTGCTTCTGATGATTGTGCGTATGAAATTCATATGTCAGAAGATTTTTCCATAACATTCTTTGGTTTAGATCCGTAATACATAGGCCTCGTTTGCAAGCATGGCGTTAAAAGTCCGGCAGAACGCGGATACTTTTAACGCCTCACCCTTAACTTTTTGTTCAAAAAATGAGTCCATTCGACAAAAGTGTTGATTTTTCCTCAAAAATATGTTATAGTATTTTTGATAATTGCAAAATCAAAGCTTGGAGGACAATATGTTTACCACAAGTCATTTCATTTGGCTGGGAGCGCTTGGCGTGCTGATTGCCATTGTACTGATCGCCCTGAAAAAGCTTAAAATCTCAGACCGTGCCGTAGGCAAAGCTGTAATGATAACGCTCATTATACTCAAAGTATTTCATTTATCTCTGTCTATGAAGGAATCGGAATTCGGCGGATATATATTAAACCAGACTCAGCTCTCCTTCCATCTTTGCTCAATTATGATATACACGGTCATATTTACCAATATGATCAAGAGCAAAAAGGTCGTTGACACACTGAAGAGCTTTATGGTTCCCTGCCTTTTTATCGGCGCGGCAATGGCGCTTCTTATTCCGACCGAGGGCACGGATCCCACAGTTCCGAGAGTCTGGCAGTATATGCTCATTCACGGCGCCCTTGTATTTTACGGGATCTATCTTGCGGCAATTGAAAAGGTGGACCTTTCCATCAAGGCGTATTTTAACAATTTAAAGCTGCTCCTAGGGGTGACGCTCATCGCCTTTCTTATGAACAGCGTGCTTGAACAATACAAGACCAACTTCTTGTTTTTGCGCGTACCTCCAATGGACAATCTGCCGCTACTGAATCTCAACAACGGCTGGTACGTCTATTTTCTGACTCTTGCGGCAATTGCCTGCACTTTGATGCTTCTTGTGCAGTTGCCCTTTATGATATTGAACGCATGGGAGAAAAAAAGAGCGCGTTCCTGCTTGGATCAATGAAACAACCTTGCGTCTTACATAGTAATTCCATCAAAAAGGCACCCTCGGGTGCCTTCTCTGTTTTCCCCCACTCACCCTCCAACACCTATTGACAAAATTCGAAAATTATGGTACAATGCTTATTTGAGGGGTCTTTATATTTGCACCCCGCGTGTAGTCTGTGCTTTTTGGGGAACACCAAGTATGGCTATGCTTGTTTTTTGTTATCTGGAGGAATAAAAATGGAATTTTACGGATTCACTATTTTCGGCTCACTTACGGGCGGTGCTCTGCTGGCGGTTGCGGCAGGTATTTTCATCGTAGGACTCATTCTCACGATAAAGGGCGGCGACTGGTTCGTTGAATCGGCATCGTGGTTTGCCGAAGCGACTGGAATACCCAAATTTGTAGTCGGCGCAACGATCGTGTCCTTTGCAACGACGCTCCCCGAATTGCTCGTCTCGGTAAGAGCCGCTATGAACGGCTCGGCACAGCTTGCCATCGGAAACGCGATTGGCTCGGTCACCGCTAATACGACACTAATTATGGGCGTGTCGCTGGTAGCTATGGCGGGCGTTATCAAAAGAAAAGAATTTTCGATAAAGGGCGGTCTTTTCCTTGCCGCGATCGTAGGTCTCACCCTCCTTTCTTTGAGTGGAGCACTCCCCGTATGGTCTGCATTCATTCTTTGGGCGATCTTCATCATATTTATGGTAAGCAACGTCATCGAAGGCAAAAAGGGCGCAGAATCAGACTCTATCGATGCCCACGAGAAAAAAGAAATCCCTTCAAAGATCCTCTTTTTCGTTCTCGGCACCGCATTTATTATTTTCGGTGCGGAATTTCTTGTCTCCTCGGGCAAGACGATCGCTACGGAGATCGGTATCAGCGAAACCATCATCGGATTTACCGTAATAGCTCTCGGAACGTCGCTTCCCGAGCTTGTCACCACTCTTACCGCCATTCGCAAGAAGGAAAATTCCCTCTCGGTCGGTAACATCATCGGTGCAAACATTATCGACACGACGCTCATTCTTCCCTTGTGCTCGGTAATAAACGGACAAGCACTCCCCGTTGAAAAGATCAACCTTGTCTTCGACTTCCCCGTTTGTATCGCCGCGTGTGCGGTCGCAGTCGTACCCACCATCATTCAAGGAAAATTCAAAAAATGGCAAGGATTTGCACTTCTTGCAATATACGTCTTGTATATGCTCCTCCTCGTGCTCAACGAGGTAGGCGTGCTTGCTTTGGCATAAATAAATATCTTTATAAAAGTCCCGAGCATTTGCTCGGGACTTTTTTATGCCCACAGCATATTGAATTTTTTATAGGATCTCCGTCCATAATAAATAAAAAAGGAGTTTTTATGTGTACGGCAATAAACGATAATAGACTTTTCGGCAGGACCTTGGACGTCGAGCGATCCTTCGGTGAGCAAGTAGTGATCGCTCCGCGCCGCTTTGCCTTTAATTTTTTGCATCAAGGAAGCGCAAGCAAGCATTACGCAATCATCGGCGCGGCGCACGTAGTCGACAACACCCCCCTCTACTACGACGCGATGAACGAAAAGGGTCTGTGCGTAGCAGCCCTCCGTCTCTCCGAGCTCACCACCTATCACGAAGCAAGATCGGACAAGGACAACCTTGCATCCTTTGAGCTGATATCTTGGATACTCTGTAATTTTGACAATGCCGAGTCGGCAAGAAAAGCCATGGAAAACGTCAATATAACCCCAGAAAGCTTCTCCAAAGACCTTCCGTCAACCCCTCTCCATTGGCTCGTGGGCGACAGAAAAACGTCCTTCGTCATAGAGTCGGTCGAGGATAGCTTGAAGATATACGACAACCCCTACGGCGTGCTGACCAACGCTCCCGAATTCCCCACTCAATGCTATATTTTCGAGGAGCGCGGAAGACCAATGCTCGGCGATCTTTCCTCAAGCTCGCGCTTCGTCAGAGCAATAAATGCCAAAGACCACACCGATACGTGCGACGGAGAAAACGAACAGATCTCGCGCTTTTTTCACATTATGAGCACCGTCAATCAGCCTGCGGGACTGTTCCAAGCTGACGAAAGAAAGCTACGCACCGAATACACCGCATGTATGGACACCAAAACCCTGACCTATTATTTCACCACCTACGAATGCCGTAATATCCGCGCCGTCAAAATGCAAAACGACGACCTCGACGGCTCAACACTCGAAGCCTTCCCAATGAACCAAGCGGAACGTATAGATTTTCTGAATTAAATCCACAAACGAAAAAACGGCACCCTGCTGGTGCCGTTTTTTATTTATCAGATCAAGGTCTGAGTCCCATTCCGCCCTCAAGTGTGAGCGTTTCTCCGTTGAGATACTTAAAATCGGGAGAAGCGAGCTGAACGCAAACGCGTCCGATCTCGGTCTCGGGATCGCCGAAATGTCCCGCAGGAGGCATTTTTACGTTGGCCTTGAACGCCTCGGGATAAGCCTTTTCAAAGTTTTCAAGCTGTGCAGTCCACGCAAGAGGACAAACCACGTTTGTGTTGATGCCGTCACGCGCCCATTCGGTAGCGGCAACGCGCGAAAGACCGCGAATTCCCTCCTTCGCCGCGGCGTAAGAGCACTGACCGTAGTTTCCGAACAAGCCCGCGCCCGAAGCAAAGTTAACTATGCTTCCCTTGGTCTCCTTGAGATAAGGATAGCAAGCCTTCATATAGTAAAACGTCGCATAAAGGCCCGAATACATCGCAAGATCAAACTGCTCGGTGGTGTGATCCTGAATAGTAACGCCCGAAGCCGACGCCTGCGCGTTGTTTATCAGTACGTCTATTCTGCCAAATTCCTTTATAGCCGCCTCGGCAACGCCCTTGGCGACCGCCTCGTTGTCCTTTCCGGCAGAAATGTCTGCGGCGATAGCAAGAACGCGAACGCCGTAATTTTTCTCAAGCTCCTCCTTCGCTTTTTCAAGCTTTGCAAGGTTTCTTCCTGTGATGACCAGATTTGCACCCTCCTTGGCATAAGCGGTCGCGATACCGTAACCGATAGATCCGCATCTGCCGTCAGAAAGCGTCGCGAATCCCGCACCCGTAATAATTGCAGTTTTGTTCTTCAAAAAGCTCATGTCGAAATCCTCCAAAAAATTTTTTATTTATATTTATTATATGGGAAACGAATATATTATATGGGAAACGAATATGCTAAAAGTATTTGCCAAAAATAATTGCTTTATTTCGCCTTGCTCTCGCAGTAAATGCAGCGGTAAACTCCCTGCTCCTTATCGGTCAGCCTGAAAACGTGGGGCAACTCCTGCTCAACCGAAGTGATACAACGAGGATTCTGACACTTGATAGTGTCAACGACTCTCTCACCCTCGCAGCTCGCATCGTCCTCGCAGCCCTTCATCGACAAAAGCTTCAATATAAGAGCCATTCTCATATATTTGCCATTAAGCACCTGCTTGAAATAACAAGCTCTGGGATCGCTGTCGATAGCAACCGAGATCTCGTTAACTCTGGGCAGCGGATGAAGAATCGAGAGATCCGATTTCGCCGTCTCAAGCTTATCGGGAGTTAGAATGTAGCTGTCCTTGAGCCTCTGGTACTCGTCCTCACTCGAAAAACGCTCTCTCTGAACTCTCGTCATATAAAGAATGTCAAGCTCGGGCATGACCTCGATAAGATCGGTCGTCTGCTTGTACTCGATACCCTTCGACTCAATGAATTCCTCTCTGACGTAGCTCGGAAGCTTCAATTCCTCGGGAGAGATCAGCACGAATTTAATGCCCGAATATCTCGACATCGCGCTGATCAGCGAATGTACGGTGCGTCCGAATTTAAGGTCACCGCAAAGACCGATCGTCAGGTTATCAAATCTTTTCTTCTCTCTCCAGATAGTCAAAAGATCGGCAAGCGTCTGCGTGGGGTGATTGTGACCGCCGTCGCCCGCGTTTATAACGGGAATGGAGGCATTCATCGAAGCCACAAGCGGCGCACCCTCCTTGGGATGACGCATAGCTATAATATCTGCGTAGCAGGATACCGTCTTTGCCGTGTCGGCAATGCTCTCTCCCTTTGCCGCAGACGACGAATTCGCACTCGATACCGAAAGCACGTTTCCACCAAGCTCGTACATTGCCGCCTCAAAAGAAAGACGTGTTCTAGTCGACGGCTCGAAAAAGAGCGTCGCAAGCTTTTTGCCTCTGCACGCATCGGCATATTTTTGCGGATTAGCTATAATATCCTCGGCAGTCGCTATCATCTCTGCAAGCTCAACCGTGGACAGCTCCTGAATATCAATAAGATGCTTCATACTTCACCTTTCTCGGCGCAATTTACGCCTTTGCACCGTTTACGGCAAGATAGTTCTTTATTCTCTGCACGTTCTCCGCGTTCTTCTCGTCCTCTTCAAGATATTCGATAATATCGTAAACGTCAACTACGGAATATACGGGGAATCCGAACTGCTCCTCGATCTCCTGCATAGCGCCCTTTTCACTCTGACCCTTTTCCTTGCGGTCGACCATAATAAAGGTAGCCGCAACCTTAACGCCTTCAAGGTGAGAGAGTATCTCCATGCTCTCGCGGATAGCAGTGCCCGCAGTAATAACGTCCTCGATTATTACGATCTCCTCGCCTGCTTGGGGTACGTAGCCTACGAAAACACCACCCTCTCCGTGATCCTTAACTTCCTTACGGTTAAAGAAGAAAGGTACGTTGAGTCCGTTCTTCGAAAGCGCGACCGCCGCAGAGACCGCCAGAGAAATTCCCTTGTACGCAGGGCCGTAAAGCACAGCGTTCTTCTTGCCAAGCTTCTCAAAATAAGCTCTCGCGTAAAACTCACCGAGAGTCGCGATATCGCTACCGGTCTTGATCATTCCCGCGTTGATGAAATAAGGGATCTTTCTTCCACTCTTGGCGGTAAAGTCGCCAAACTTAAGAACGCCTGCATTCTCCAAAAACTGTATAAATTCTCTCTTATAGCTTTCCATTATAACACTCCTTAGTTAGTTTATGCAACGATTTTCTCTTCTTTTCTTGTAAGAAAAGAAGCAAAAGAACTTCACACATGGGCTATTGATTGACAAAGTCTTGCTCCCTGCCCATATTTCATTAGTACCCGTTGCTCCTACAGAAAAGAAGCAAAAGAACTTCACGCATGGATTATCGATAGAGTCCTACTCTCTACCCATCAAAATCCCTTTTTTAAAGTTTTTGAAGTTCCAAGGAACTTTTTCCCAAAAAGTTCCTTGGCGGGTCAAGGGCAGAGCCCTTGCGCTTCCCCATTAATCACAAAACTCTGCAACGCATCTCTCATACGCCGCAACGGGATCAGCCGCAGCAGTGATCGGTCTGCCCACAACAATATAATCCGAGCCGATCTTCTTCGCCTCTGCGGGAGTCATAACTCTTTTCTGATCGCCAATATCACCGTCGGCAAAACGCACACCGGGAGTAACGGTAACAAAACTCTTACCGCAAGTATCGTGAACCTTGCCTGCCTCAAGAGGCGAGCAAACAACACCGTCAAGTCCCGCTTCCATAGCGTTGTGAGCGTAGTGCATAACGACCTTATCGATAGGCTCGTGGATAAGCAGATCGTTCTCCATGCTCTCCTGATCGGTGCTGGTAAGCTGAGTGACCGCGATAAGCATAGGGCGAGTGCCGTCGGGACGGGACAAGCCCTCGATAGCCGCCTCCATCATTCTCTTTGTTCCTGCAGCGTGAAGGTTAGTCATATCAACGTCAAGCCGCGACAAAACCGCCATAGACTTCTTAACCGTGTTGGGAATATCATGAAGCTTGAGATCGAGGAATATCTTGTGTCCTCTCTTTTTGATCTCACGAACTATCGAAGGACCCTCCGCATAGTAAAGCTCCATACCTATCTTGACAAAGGGCTTTTTGCCGGTAAACTTGTCAAGGAATGCAAATGTTTTCTCTGCGCTGTCAAAATCGCAGGCAATAATTACGTCTTTTCCCATTTCTGTCTCCTTGTATATAAATTATTATTTTTTCTTTCTTATAGCGGTCTTATCGTTGAGATTGAGTGCGAAATTCGTGTTGCCAACCCCCACGGACACCTTTCCGTGAATAAGAGCTCGTATTTCATTCTCTCCGACGGCTTGTGCAGGCGCAAAATCCTTACTCAGCGCGTATTTTATGATCTCATTCTTGAGCCATACCGCCGCAGGATCAAGTTCGCTGAAATTGAATCCGCAAACGATCAGTCTGCCCGCAAGCGCTCTAAATTCAAACAGCGCCGCCTGACGAATAACATTTTTGTGAGTCGAAACGACCTCAACGATCGGATCAAACGGAACCTCGTTAGCTTCAAAGCAGATCGCCTGTCCCTTCTCGAGAAGCGAGTTGAATTGCCACGAGCAGAAGCTCTTGTGCGGCAAGTCACGCAATATCGGATGATCGGCAATGACCGTAGCAAGATTTCCCGACGTTCTTCCCGCAAGCGCGATCTTAAACGTCGTCGGTAGACTGACAAAGGGCTCAGCACCGAATATCACAACGTCATCACCGTCTTTAAGACGCGAGATAAGCTCATCCTCGTTCATACCACCCGAAACCGTCAAGCCCTCGGGCTCAACCGCCTCGATTCTCGGGAACAAATAAAGCTCCCATTCGTTCTCAACGAATAGCTCGCCGCCCATAAGTGTAGCGTAAAGCTTCATCTCGCATGGCTTGTCAACCTCGGGCAGCTCTATGTCAAGATCA
>JAZSGD010000289.1:0-1582 GCA_045532555.1 Eubacteriales bacterium
ATACATTCTTGATAGAGAGATGACCGAGGAAGAAATCCTCTATGATAACCAAGAGGATTACATGAGCAAATATAAGCAGGTTATCGAGTATTTCGATGCTGTGAAGATCGCTCTGACCGCCACACCGGCTCTTCACACCACGCAGATTTTCGGAGAGCCTGTATTTACTTACAGCTACCGCGAAGCTGTTATTGACGGTTGGCTCGTTGACCACGATCCGCCCTATATCATTAATACCGACTTCATTCAGAACAAAGCAAAATTCGCAAAGGGCGAAACATTGGCACAATTCGATCCCAATACAAACGAGCTTTTGAATGGCGCGGTTCTTGAGGACGAGCTGGATTTTGATGTTTCGGAGTTTAATAGAAAGATCGTTCTTCCCGACAATACTCGCAAGGTTCTTGAAGAAATCTCGTCTTACCTCAACCCCGAAAGCGGAGAAAAGACCTTAATTTTCGCTGTAAACGATGCTCACGCGGATACGATTGTGGATATGCTCCGTGATATCTACAAAGAATACGGTATTTCGTATGAAGCCATTATGAAAATCACAGGCAAGACCGCAGGTGGTAACAAAAAGAAGGTATTGCAGGTCATCAAGCAATTTAAGAACAATCAGTATCCCAACATTGCCGTTACAGTCGATCTTTTGACCACAGGTATTGACGTGCCTGCGATTTGCAACCTTGTATTCATGCGTAAGATCAACAGCCGCATTCTGTTTGAGCAGATGCTCGGCCGCGCAACCCGTCTCTGCCCCGAAATCGGTAAAACTCATTTTAATATCTTCGATGCTGTCCGAGTGTATGAGGATTTGGACTCCACATCCGGCATGAAGTCGGTATCTGTCAGCAAGACGATGCCCGAGCTTCTTGAAGATCTCTTCCGTCCGAGTGATACAAGCAAACAACCTATCAAGGATCGCATCTTGGCGCGTTTACAAAGAAAGAACAATCACCTCACGACAGAACAAAAATACGAGGTTTCCGAGCGTTTGAACGGTCGCGATCTGAAAGCATATGTCAAGGAACTCAAAACCTATACAGAGGAAGCTTTCATCGAACGATGCCATAAGGACACCGATTTTCTCCTTTGGGTGGACAACCTCAAGGGCAAGAAGCGCGGTCACTACTACTCCGACAAGGAAGATACGCTTCTCGAAACCACGCGCGGTTACGGTGACACCGAAAAGCCCGAGGATTATCTCGAAGCATTCGCAAAGTTTGTGAATGAGAATAAGGACACCATCGAGGCAATTCGTATCGCATGTACCAAGCCGAGTGATATGACGAGAGCACAACTGAAGGAGTTGAAGCTCGAGCTTGATAAGCAGAACTTCACCGAAAGCAATCTCAATCAGGCAATCAGCACCGTCAAAAACGAAGAAATCGTTGCAGATATTATTGCACACGTTCGTCGTGCGGTATTGCATACACCTATCCGCAATCACGAGGAAAAGGTAAAGCTGGCGTTCAAGAAACTGATTGAAGAAAACAGCTTTAACAAAATGCAGCTTGACCTTTTGGAGAAGATCAAAACCTATATGCTTCACGAAAGCCTCTTGAACAAGGAAACCTTT
>JAZSGD010000156.1:0-3680 GCA_045532555.1 Eubacteriales bacterium
AGGGGGAGAGGGCTGATGATTCGGTAACAAAGCGCCTCGGTTTGAAAACTTAAAGCCCGAATCATTGCGCCATTCCCCCTTGTGAAACCCCCTGGGGCCTTCGGCACCCTGTGTTTCCGAATTTGTAGCCACGCGGTTGAACTTCCTGATGGGGCTCTTTCGTCCACCTAAAACCAAAGTAATGCTTATTGCTCGCACACGCTTGAGCTTCGCAAGTTACGCCACAGGCGAGTAGTGAAACCCTCTGCCTCGCCATAATGTGTTACGCCACAGGTCGTAGGGGCGGATTCCATATCCGCCCGACACCCAAAGTTTGTTACGCCACAGGCGAGTTACCGCACAAGCGGTGCAGTAAGCTATTCCACTACGCTTTGTGTTACTCCGCCTACATTTTATTACGCCACCGTTTTTACCATTAATCACGCGCACCAAAGACCTCACTTGCCCTCGCCACCTTGCGAGCACAAGCGTGTGCGAGCAATAAAAATGAGCGAACGCTTTGGAGGGACAAAAAACCCCATTGGCAGTTCGGCGCCTCGGCTGTAAGCATTGGATTTTGGATGCGCCCGAAGGGCAGAGGGTTGGATTCTTAAGGAGGGAGATGTTGAAGCAAGTTCAAAATGCGGCTCGCTGCTTTTTGAACGGCGAAACCTCCCGCCTTAAGCGGCGTTTCTTTTCGTAGTTTTCTTGCCGCTGTTGGCAAGAAAAGTACATCTTCTCAGCATCAGTTACTTCTTTTTTACAAAGCTTTTTTCAAAAAAGCTAGGGTGAAACTATTGAAATCCAAAGGAAAATGTGATATACTGTATGTATCTCATATTGAGAGGCGGAGTTATTATGATAAGAATTGGAATTTACGGATACGGAAATCTCGGACGCGGAGTTGAGAGCGCGATCGGACAAAACCCCGATATGACTCTTGCGGCGGTCTTTACCCGTCGCGATCCAAAGTCGCTTAAAATCGCAACTGCAGGCGTTCCCGTAGTGCACGCGGACGAGATAGAAAAATATAAAAACGAGCTCGACGTGCTCATCATCTGCGGCGGCAGTGCGACCGACCTGCCCGTGCAGACTCCTACGCTCGCGCGGCATTTTACCGTCGTCGACAGCTTCGACACTCACGCTCGCATTCCCGAGCACTTTGCGAACGTCGACAAGGCGGCGCGCGAAGGAGGACACGTAGCTATGATCTCGGTTGGCTGGGACCCCGGTATGTTCTCTTTAAACCGTCTTATCTCGGGCGCGATCCTGCCCGACGGCGAGGACTACACGTTTTGGGGCAAGGGAGTCAGTCAGGGGCACTCCGACGCGATCAGGCGCGTGGACGGCGTGCTTGACGGCAAACAGTACACGATCCCCGTGCAGAGCGCACTCGACGCGGTCAGAGCAGGACAAGCGCCGACACTCACCACAAGACAAAAGCATATCCGCGAGTGCTTCGTGGTCGCCGCCGAGGGTGCAGACAAGGAAAGGATCGAGCGCGAGATCGTGACCATGCCCAACTACTTTGCCGACTACGACACCACGGTTCACTTTATCACAAAAGAGGAATTCGAGCGTGACCACGCAGGTATCCCCCACGGCGGCTTCGTCATCCGAAGCGGCAGAACGGGACTTGACCGTGAGCACTCACACGTGATCGAATACAGCCTTAAGCTCGATTCCAACCCCGAGTTTACCGCCTCGATCATCGTCGCCTACGCGCGCGCCGCGGCAAGACTTAAGAGCGAGGGCAACGTCGGCTGCAAGACCGTCTTCGACGTGCCGCCTGCATACCTCTCGCCCCTTCCCTACGACGAATTAATAGCAAAATTGCTTTGATCAAAACAAAAACAAATGGGACTCTCCCGAATTGGAGGAATTATGTTCAAGTTTGAAAGACTCGGCGTTATGATCGATATGTCGCGAAACGCCGTTATGAGCGTCGACGCCCTCAAAAAATTCCTTGCCTTGCTTGCGAAGATGGGCTACAACACCGCCCTGCTTTACACCGAGGACACCTATGAGATCGACGGCGAACCCTTCTTCGGCTACATGCGCGGCAGATACACAAAGGACGAGCTCAAGGCTCTCGACGACTACGCTTATTCGCTCGGAATCGAGCTGATCCCCTGCATACAGACCCTCGCACACCTTAACGCGACTATCCGTTGGGGGCAGTTCCCTACCGATATCGAGGACATTCTCTTGGTCGGTGACGAGCGCTGCTACCAGCTTATCGACCGCATGTTCGCGACCTGCTCCGAGTGCTTCCGTTCGCGCCGTATTCACGTCGGCATGGACGAGGCGCACCAGCTCGGTCGCGGCAGATACCTCAATCAGAACGGCTACCAGACCGTCGACGTCATAATGAAGCGTCATCTTGAGGCGGTCACCGAGCTCGCGGATAAGTATAACTACGAGGTCATGATGTGGTCGGATATGTTCTTCAACAGATGGACGAACGGCCGCTATTACGTTGAAAAGACCGATATCCCAAAGGAATATATCGCCGCCAAGCCCGAGTGCGTCACCCCTGTTTACTGGGACTACTATCACACCGAGCAGAAGTGCTTTGACGATATGATCTACAATCACAAGCAGTTCTCGAATGACACCTGGTTTGCGGGCGGTGTCTGGACCTGGAGTGGCTTCGCGCCCAACAACGACTATTCTCTGCGCACGATGATCCCCGCGCTCAACGCTTGCCGTCAGGGTAAGATCAAAAACATCTTCTTTACGATGTGGGGCGATAACGGCGGCGAGTGCTCGCGTTTCTCGGTGCTTCCCGCGCTCTTCTACCTTGCCGAGTACGCAAAGGGTCACACCGACGACGATAAGATCAAGGCGAAGTTCAAGAGATTCACGGGTATTGGCTTTGACGAGTTTATGGCGCTCGATCTGCCCAACCACGTAACCGTGCCCGAGAACAGCTCGCCGAGAAACCCCGCCAAATATATGCTCTATTCCGACTGCTTCAACGGTTTTCTTGACGGAACGGTCAAAAGAGGCTGCTCCGAGGAATATGCCGAGGCGGCTGACACGCTCTTCGCCGTTGCGAAAAAGAGCCGCAGATACGGATACCTTTTCGACAATATGGCGAAGCTCTGCTCGGCGCTTGAAATCAAGGCGGAGCTGGGTGTCAAGACCCGAGAGGCATACAGAAGCGGCGACAAGGACGCACTCCGCGCTCTTGCAAATGAAGACTATCCCGAGGCGATCAAGCGCATCAGACTCTTTGCCGCATCCAACGAAAAGCAGTGGATGCTTGAAAACAAGCCCGAGGGCTTGGACGTTCAGGATATCCGACTCGGCGGTTGCTTGCGCCGTCTTGAATCCTGCCGCCGCAGACTGCTGGACTACCTGGACGGCAAGGTCGACGAGATCCACGAGCTTTCCTTTGAGCTTCTTCCCTTCGGAGAGCGCGAGCAAGGTATCATTTTCAACGACGTGCTCAAGAATATGTCCTGCGGCGTAATGTATTGGGGAGTTTGACGTCTTCCATAGATAAAAAGCCGACGTGGATCTCCACGTCGGCTTTTAGACTGTCGAAAAAGCTGTTATACCGCAAGCAGAGAAAAAGGCAGAGAGAGGAAAGCAACATAAAAAGAAAAAAACTCAGTAAAAAGATAAGCACAAGAGTTTCATCGAGAAATCCTTGTGCTTGCTTGCTTTTTCCGTTCTTACACTCTGGCGTACCC
>JAZSGD010000022.1:0-2477 GCA_045532555.1 Eubacteriales bacterium
TACAACGCCGAGGAAGTGAAACAGCTGCTCGAGCTGGTCAAGGATGACGAGATCTATATCCCCATCCTCCTTGCCGCTTACTATGGTCTCAGACGAAGTGAGGTGATCGGACTGAAATGGTCGGCAATCGACTTCACCGAGAACACGCTGACCGTCCGCCACACCGTCCACTCCACCGAGGAAGGTATCGTCGCCAAGGACAGACTGAAAACAAAATCCTCCTACCGTACGCTGACGCTTGAGCCCTTCGTCAGAGGAGAGCTGATCCGTCACCGCGAGAAGCAGGAGCAGATGAAAAAGGTGATGCGCTCGGCGTACTCCAAGGAATATACCGACTACGTCTGTGTGGATGCACTCGGCAAGCTGTACGATCCCAACTTTGTCACCGGACACTTCGGACAGCTGCTGAAGAAGCACAACCTGAAGAAGATCCGCTTCCACGACCTGCGCCACTCCTGCGCCTCGGTGCTCCTTGCACAAGGCGTGCCGATGAAGCAGATCCAGGAATGGCTCGGACATAGCGATATGAGCACCACGGCGAATATCTATAGCCACCTCGATGCAGTCACCAAGGCAGACACGGGTGCGGCGATGAGTAAAGCGTTGGGGTGAGAAGAGCATAACGAAAGGGCTGACCGCACGGTCAGCCCTTGGATAAAAACGTCTTGAATATAATTATTGCTTCATTTTACCCAATTTTGCCGTATTTGCGATAACGATCAGCGTGTCTTCCTTATCAAGCGCTTGCTCAGGATTGATATTCACGTTAACCTTTTCGCCCTTCTTGATAGCGACGATATTGATGCCGTATTTTTTGCGGAGATTTAGCTCAATCAGATTTTTACCGCGCCATTCTTCCTTTACGTCGATCTCAACCATGGATACATCCTTTGACAGAGAGATCATATCGATAAAGCCTGAGCTTAAGAGATTCTTGGCAAGGCGGATGCCCGACTCGTTTTCCGGGAAAACAACTTGATCCGCGCCCACGCGAAGCAATATCTTTTGCTGCATCTCGTTGGCGCATTTTGCGATAACGTTTTTCACGCCTGCCTCCTTGCAAAGCGTGACTGCCATCACGCTCGCTTCAAGGTTATTTGCCATACATACAATGACCGTATCAATACTTCCGATTCCAAGGCGTGAGATGACCTCCGCATCTGTCACGTCGGCACACTTGCACACGGGCAGATATGCCGCCGCATCGTTTACGATTCTTTCCTCGGTATCGACGGCAATATCCTCCATACCGTTCTCTACAAGCTCACGTGCAACGGCTGTTCCGTATCTTCCAAGTCCAAAGACTGCGTACGTTTTCTTTGCTTTCATAATCTTCTCCTTATCCTATACTAATATCTTCCGTCGGCTCGGAAATGACGTTTTGACTTTCATTTTTGCTGCCAAGCGCAACCGCAAGTGAAATGGGGCCGACTCTGCCTAAATACATCGTTACGATGATAATAAGCTTTCCAAAGGTATTCAGCGTTGCCGTCAGATTTCGTGAAAGACCGACGGTTGCAGTGGCGCTGACCGTTTCATAGACCGCATCAATGACGGAAGCGTTACTCGTTGCCATCAAAAGCACAGTTGAAGCGGCGAAGATCGTAAAAAAGGTTACAGTCACGGCAACTGCCTTTTTTAGCGAACCCTCGGAAATACGACGCCCGAACAGAGTTGCGCTATTTTTATTGCGGATAGTAGCAAATGCCGAGCAGATAAGAACGGCAATGGTTACTGTTTTCATGCCGCCTGCCGTGCCTACGGGCGAGCCGCCGATCAGCATCAAGATAATAGATGCGGCAGCGGAGGCGTTCGTCAGATTCTCTTGCGGAACAGAGGCAAAGCCTGCGGTTCTCGTTGTAACCGATTGGAAAAAGGACACCTGAATTTTATCAAAGAGAGACATCTCTCCAATGGTCAAGGGATTTGCATATTCAAAAATAAGAATGAGAATTGCACCGACAAGAATGAGTCCTGCGGTAACGGTAATGGCAATCTTTGAGTGCAAGGTTAGATGTCTGAATATCTTACGGTTCTTTGGCGAACGGCTCTTGATCACACGAAGCATGTCCCACCATACGATATATCCAAGACCGCCGAGAATGATTAGTGCGGAGGTAACGATATTGATCAAGGGATTGGTGGCGTAATTGCAAAGGCTGTTTTCCGCGATAATATCAATGCCTGCGTTACAAAAGGCGGAAACCGAATTGAATACCGATATCCAAATGCCCCTTGCACCAAACTCGGGGATAAAGACGAGCATATACAGAACAGCACCTATCCCTTCGATGATCAGCGTGCCGAACAGCACGTTCTTAACGAATTTCGCCAGTCCCGACATCGTATTGAGATTGAAGGCATCCTGAATCAGCAAACGGTCGCCGATGCCCATTTTTCTGTTGAGAAGAAGCATCAGTCCCGACATAATGGTGATGATACCAAGACCGCCGATCTGTATGAGAAGCAGAATGACG
>JAZSGD010000259.1:0-5148 GCA_045532555.1 Eubacteriales bacterium
CAGCGGATTTCGCGGATACACCACAAACGGACACCTGATATGTATCGTGGGCTACGAGGAGCGCGACGGCAAGGGCTGGTTGCTTGTAAACGACCCCGCGCACCCCGAAGTTACAGCAATACTTGAATCCGACTTTGAAAACATCTACCGCGGCGTGTCTTACGTGGTACAAATCAAACCAGTTGTTGATAACTAAACAAAACATAGAGGACAGACCTTGCGTCTGTCCTCTTTTATATGATATTGCCCAAATATTACTTGAAGTATCTGTTAAGGAGTCCTTCGAACGCCTTACCGTGTCTTGCCTCGTCACGAGCCATTTCGTGAACGGTGTCGTGAATAGCATCGAGATTCTGCTGCTTTGCAAGCTTAGCAAGCTCGAACTTACCAAGAGTTGCGCCACACTCAGCTTCAACTCTCATCTCGAGGTTCTTCTTTGTAGAGTCTG
Organism: Eubacteriales bacterium; assembly: GCA_045532555.1. Taxonomy (GTDB): domain Bacteria; phylum Bacillota; class Clostridia; order Oscillospirales; family CAG-272; genus SVTX01. The sequence goes on from JAZSGD010000259.1 coordinate 449, forward strand.
TTACAACCTCACCGAGAAGCTCTGCAAACTTAGCTGCGTGCTCTGCTTCTTCCCAAGCTGCCTTTTCCCAGTAAAGACCGATTTCGGGATAACCCTCTCTGTGAGCTACTCTTGCCATGGCGAGATACATACCTACTTCTGTGCATTCGCCCATATAGTTAGCGCGAAGACCCTCAAGGATCTCCTCGGAAACGCCCTGAGCTACGCCTACAACGTGCTCTGCCGCCCACATTCTCTGCTCTTCCTTTACCTCATTGAACTTTTCAGCAGGAACCTTGCACTGAGGGCATCTCTCGGGTGCTGCATCGCCTTCGTGAACGTAACCGCATACTGAACAAACAAACTTTTTCATAACTTTTCTCCTTAAATATGTTTTAAATTTTTATTTTTTTATTTTATCAAACCCACTATGTCCGATGCGCTGACACAATCGTCTGTCAGCTTGCCTATCGTGATCTTAGTAAGATTATCAACTAATTTCTTATTGATCGCGCCAAAGGCAATATGCATTTTGCATTCACTCTTGTTTCTGTTTCGCGAACAATCCTCGTCGCAACAAAGACATTTGTTTATATATGTCTTTCCGTCGATCGCCTCTATTATCTCAAGGGCGGTAAGCTCATCCTTATGCTTTGAAAGCTCGTATCCGCCGTACGCTCCCTTGTAGGATTTAACTATTCCCTCACTTGAGAGCTTTCTGAGTATTTTAAAAGCAAACTGCTGTGTAATACACGCGTTTGCGGCAATTTCAGGCGCGCCTGTTTTTTTGCCGACCGACCCAAGAATGATACATATCCTTATGGCGTAATCCGCTTCTTGAGTTATCCGCATTCTGTCACCTGCCATTTTTAATATATACCTTTTTGGTACACATTGATTATAGCACATATATTTTCACTTGTCAATAGGTTTTTTAAAAAATTTTTGGATTTTTTTGTTTTTGTTGCTTTTGTCTTTTATTTTGGCGATATTTGACGCTTTATTAGTGAATTTGCATCTTTTCTTCATAGACACATTTAAGTTTCTACCTTAATTTAATTATAATATGTGTCATATCACCAAATACAGTCCCTCGTTTTAGTGCAGAATGACAGTTGCACAAGCAAAATAGCAACATTTGTCTTGTTTTTGCCCATAATTGTCTTGAATCATATACAAAAGTGTCTTATAATAGCATTAAGAGGGGATAAAATTCCTTCAATATTAATAAATCAGGAGGATACAAGATGTCTTTACCGATAGCAGTACAGGTCTATTCAGTCAGAGATGATGCGGCTGCCGACCTTTACAACACGCTCAAGCAGATAAAAGAGATGGGATACGACGGAGTTGAATTTGCCGGACTTTACGGTCACGCGCCTGCCGAAGTCAAAAAGTGGTGCGAGGAGTTAGGTCTCGTTCCGATCTCTGCTCACGTTGCATACCATGAGATGCTGATGAACCCCGTGGACGTCATATCAGCTTACGCCGAGGTGGGCTGCAAATACATCGCAATCCCCTATCTGATGCCCGAACACAGACCCGATCACGCAAATTTCCCTTACGTTGTGAATTTTATGCGTTCGCTGTGCGAGATCGCGAAGTCTTACGGCATTCAGATGCTTTACCACAATCACGATTTCGAATTTGTCAAGGTCGGTGACAAGTATGCCCTTGACGTTCTTTACGACACCATCCCCGCTGATCTGCTCCAGACCGAGCTTGACACCTGCTGGGTAAACATTGGCGGTGAAAATCCCGCGGCATATATCAAAAAGTACAGCGGTCGCTCTCCCGTAGTTCATCTCAAGGATTTCACGGGTGAAAAGTCCGAGGATATGTACGAGCTGATTGGAATCAAGAAAAAGCCTCCCGTAAAGCCCGAGAGCTTTGAATTTCGTCCCGTCGGAAGCGGACTGCAGGATTTCCCCGCAATTCTCGCCGCGGCGAAGGAAGCAGGCTCTGAATGGGTAGTGGTCGAGCAGGACGCGCCCTCTATGGATCTCACTCCTCTCGAATGCATCAAAAAGAGCGTTGAATATCTGAGATCGTTCGATTGGTAATTTGAAATTTCTACATTTATATTATTGGAGGACAAAACAATGGCTGAAAAAATGGATAAAAACCTTGATTACAACGTAAAAAACGACCAGGTAGTTATTGACGCGAGCAAAAAGCTCAGAGTCGGTATCATCGGCTGCGGCTGGATCGCAGATTCTCACATTGCCTGCTATAAGCTTATGCCCGACGTAGAGATCGTTGCGGGCGCAGACCTCATTCCCGGCAAGGCTGAGGCATTCTTTAAGAAGCACGGCGTTGAGGGTGTTAAGACCGACTACGCTTCTCACAAGGAGATGCTTGATGACGAGAGCCTTAAGCTCGACGCGGTTTCTATCTGCACCTACAACCGTCAGCATGCGGCACCCGCTATATACGCTCTTAAGAAGGGTGTACACGTAATGCTTGAAAAGCCCTTTACCGTTACTCTCGACGAGGCTGTTGAGGTCATGAAGGCCGAAAAGGAAAGCGGAAAGATCATCTCGATCGGCTTCCAACCCAGACTTGACGCAAACATGCAGCAGATCAAAAAGATCGTTGAGTCGGGCGAGCTTGGTCAGATCTACTACATTCAGACCGGCGGCGGTCGCCGCAGAGGTATTCCCACTCCCTTCGGAACGACCTTTATCGAGGATGAGACCGCAGGTCTCGGCGCACTTGCAGACATCGGCTGCTACTCTCTCGATCTCGTTCTGAACGCTATTGGATATCCCAAGCCCTTGACTGTTTCGGGCTACAAATCGGCATTCTTCGGCACCGACCCCAACTACTGCGGTTATCCCGAGGGCAAGAAGGCAGAATACGCCGCAAAATTCGGTGTTGACGATTTTGCTGCCGCATTCGTTCGTCTTGAAGGCGGTGTCATTCTCGACTTCCGTATAGCCTGGGCTATGAATCTGGACACCTCGGGTGACACGATCATCATGGGTACCAAGGGAAGCCTTCGCGTTCCCTCCACCGAGTGCTGGAACGGCACGTTCTTCAGCCCGATGAAGATATATCACGAGGTTGCAGGTCTTCAGACCGTTACCGAGGTTCCGCTTATTCCCATGGGAACCCAGCCCTCAGATAATCTCTTCTACAAGAAGATACGCTCCTTCCTTGACGCTGTCAAGTACGGTCTTTCCGCACCCGTGCCCACCTCGCAGATCATTTACAACCAGGCGATCCTCGACGGAATCGCTCGTTCTGCCGAGCTTGGCCGTGAGGTTGAGATCGAGATACCTGAGATCTGATTATAAAAGCCATAAAAAAGAGCTCCTTATCAAAGGAGCTCTTTTCTTTTGTTCGATAATCAGATAATACCCTGAGCCATCATCGCCTCGGCAACCTTCTTGAAGCCTGCGATATTTGCGCCCTTGACGAGATCGTAGCCATAGCCGAATTCCTCTGCCGCAGCTGCAGCATTGTCGTGGATATTCACCATAATGGTCTTAAGCTTTGCGTCGACCTCCTCGCTGGTCCAGGACATTCTCATGCTGTTCTGCGACATCTCAAGCGCGGAAACTGCAACGCCGCCCGCGTTAACTGCCTTGGAGGGAGCAACGGTAACGCCGCTATCGATGATATACTTGAGCGCTTCGTTGGAGGTAGGCATATTCGAGACCTCTATGTAGTACTTGATGCCGTTTGCAACCATCTTCTCTGCCTCTGCCATGCCGACCTCGTTCTGAGTTGCACAGGGCATCATGATATCTGCCTTGAGTCCCCAAGGCTTTTCCTTTGCATAGAAGGGTACGCCAAACTTCTCGGCATAGTCCTGAACCTTGTTTCTGCCCGAAGCTCTCATCTCGAGCATATAGTTGATCTTTTCATCGGTGGAAACACCGTTCTCGTCGTAGATATATCCGTCGGGACCCGAGATAGCAATTACCTTTGCACCAAGCTCGGTTGCCTTCTTGACTGCACCCCAAGCTACGTTACCGAAGCCCGAGATTACTACAGTCTTGCCCTCGATGCTGTCGCCGTAATGCTCAAGCACCTTCTGTGCGAAGTAGACCGCACCGAAGCCCGTTGCCTCGGGACGAATGAGAGAGCCGCCGTAGGAAAGTCCCTTACCCGTGAGAACGCCGTTCTCGAACGCGCCGCGAAGTCTCTTATACTGACCGAAAAGATAGCCGATCTCTCTTGCACCAACGCCGATATCACCCGCGGGAACGTCTACGTTAGGACCGATATGACGGTAGAGCTCGCTCATAAAGCTCTGGCAGAATCTCATGATCTCGCCGTCGCTCTTGCCGCTGGGATCGAAATCCGAGCCGCCCTTACCGCCGCCGATGGGAAGACCTGTAAGGCTGTTTTTAAGGATCTGCTCAAGTCCGAGGAACTTGAGGATAGAAAGGTTTACTGTGGGATGGAAGCGGAAGCCGCCCTTATAAGGACCGATAGCGCTATTGAACTGGACGCGGTAGCCCTTGTTTACGTGGACCTTGCCGTTATCGTCTACCCAGGGAACGCGGAACATAACGGTTCTCTCGGGCTCTACGAATCTTTCAAGAAGTCCTGCCTTCTCATACTCGGGGTGCTTATCGAAGATGACCTCGAGGGATTCGAGTATTTCTGTTGCTGCCTGATGGAATTCGGGCTCACCGGGGTTCTTTGCGATAAGATCCGCAAGAACGTTCTGAACATAATTGGACATGATGTGTGTTCCTTTCGTATGT
>JAZSGD010000089.1:0-14010 GCA_045532555.1 Eubacteriales bacterium
CTTTCCCTCGGCAAGCAGCTTTCGCGCATTGCTGATCGATATAGGACGCTTACAAATAAAGCTGCCAAATCTGAACTTGCAGCCTTCTTTATATCCCATACAACCGTAGCCGTATTTTCCTCGGATAACGTCCTTTTGGCAAACGGGACATTTTCCAACGAGATCACCGAAAAATCCCGTATCGGTGTCAAGCTCAATAGGCACTTCGTGACGATCAAATACCACAGAGATCTCGTCACACGCCTGCTTGACGCTTTCGCCCACCGTCATAGTGCCGCGGTAGACCTTTTTGAGTGCCTGACCAAGCACGCTGGTCTTGTATTTGTCCATCGAAATGTTCATCTGCGAGAGCTGCTCGATGAGATATTCGCCGCCGGGCAGGATCGTGTAAACGTCCTTTTTCAGCTCAATGTATCCCGACTTGCGCGCATTGTCGATAATGCCCGTGCGTGTCGCCTCGGTGCCAAGCTCAAGACCTTCGAATATTGCTCTGTAATCATCCTCGTCGTTTTCGACCTCAGAGGAAAGCTCCTCGCCCGACTCCTGCGCCGCCTTTTCCTTTTCGGCAAGTGCCGCCTTATCCTCGCGGAAGGGGTTTTTCAGATAATTATTTAGCGTTTCAATGGTGTAATGACGGGGAGGGGAGGTCTGCTTTTCGACGGGATGGAAGTTGATATTCACCTCGTCACCCTTTTCAAGCGGCGGAAGGATCTTGTCCTTTCGCTCGCTGTCGTCGAATCGCAAAAAACCGCGCTGAATTACCATCATTCCCTTGAGGGTAAATTGCTCGTATCCGCCAACGTCAATGACTATCTCGGTCTTTTGAGCAATACATTCTTCTTCACAGAATACCGAAACGAATCTGCGGAAAACCGTCTGGTAAACCTGCATTTCCTTCTCGGAAAGATGCTCTTTTTTGGGTATTTTGTAGGTCGGAGTCAGCGCCGAGTGGCTTTCGATCTTGGAGTCGTCGAAAATCGTCTTTTTATCCTTGAAAACGACGGGGTAACCCAGATGCTTGATGTTTGAAATGATCTTTTTTATCTTGTCCTTCTCATTTGTTGCAAGATATTCCGAGTTTGTACGGGGATACGTGAGATATCCCTCCTCGTAAAGCTTCTGAACGATGGCAAGGCTTTCCGCCATCGACATCTTGTACTTTTTGCCAAGAAGATTTTGAAGCTTCGAGAGTGAAAAAAGCTTTCCGGGGTTGACCGTTTCCTTTTTCGTCTTTTTAGAGATTACGATAGCCTTGCTCGCATTGTATTTGGCACAAAGCGCCTCGGCCTCGGCACGCTTGTTCTTGTCGAATTTTTCCTTACTGACAAGCTCGATTTCCTCACCCTTCGTAATCTCCTTGGAAACTGCGGCAAGATAGATATCGGGAACGAAATTGCGTATAGCCATATCTCTGTCGTATATCGCGCGAACTATCGGTACGATAACTCGGCCAACGCGTAAAAGAGTACCGCATTTAAGCGTAGCAAATCGGGTAAGATTAACCCCGTAAAGCCAATCTATGTATGTTCTCGCAAAGCCCTCGTCGGCGAGATTTTGATACTCGTCCTCGCTCTTCATTTCGATAAGCGCCTTTCCAACTGTCTCGGGGGTCTGATCGGGCAACCAAAGGCGCATAAATTTCTTGTTAGGATCAGCAAGCACGCCCGTGTTCATCACACAAAGACGAATGATTATCTCACCCTCGCGGTCGGAGTCTCCCGCGTTGACTATACGGTCAACGTCAGGGCGAAGACAAAGATATTTTATAGTTTCAAACTGTCGCTCAACACGGGGATCGACCTTTTTGTCTGCCCCCGCGCGAAGCTTGTATTTAAATTCCGAAGGAAAGCAAGGAAGATTGTCAAGGGTCCACTTCGCACTTGCGTCTCCGCCGGTATAATCCTCAATATCACACAAAGAAAAAAGGTGACCGAACGCCCACGTAACTACGTAGTCGCCACCTTCAAAATATCCGTTTTTCTTTGATAAAGCCGCGCCGCCGTTTTCGACGATGCCTGCAACAATGTTTCGCGCCAGACTCGGCTTTTCCGCAATTATTACTGTCATTTTCCCGCCATTTTTTATCTGTCCGAGGACATTTCATTCAATAAATATCAACGTAATAATTTTATCATAACGGATATGATTTGTCAACCGACAAGGAAAAAAACTTCAAAAAACAAGGCGGATTCTTCTACACAAACCGAATGAAATTTCCCCCTCAAAATCCACAAAAAACAGCTCAAATTTGTACAATGTCAATAAAATATGTGTAAATTAACTGATTGTCGGAAATAATCTTTGTTGAATTTGTCCTATCGGGATATGTAATTTTTCCTTGGAAAGCATTGACAAGTTAAGCAAATTATAGTATAATTAATTTGTATGTGCTGACATTATAGTATAAATAATGTATAAGATATGCGAGGCAAACGACGTATTGCATCGCAAAAAGAAATGGAGATTTTATGAGAGATTACGTAATTTTTACAGACTCGTCCTGCGATCTTCCCACTTCCTTGGTAAAGGAATGGGGAATCGAAGAGCTTTCACTCGAGGTCAACATCGAGGGGATCGGAACCTTCCTTAACCACGAGATCGAGCCCGCAAAATTTTACGGATACCTTCGAGACAAGCGCCCCGTAAAGACTGCTGCGGCAAATATGGAGGGCTTTGTAAATGCATTTGAGAAAATAGTATCCGAGGGCAAGGATATCCTTTATATCGGATTTTCCACGGGACTTTCTGCAACCTACGTTGCAGGTAAGAATGCAGCCGAGGAGGTAATGGAAAAGCATCCCGAATGTAAGATCCTCACAGTCGACTCGCTGTGTGCGGCGCTCGGTCAGGGGCTGCTTGTAAAATATGCAGTAGATAAAAAGAACACGGGAGCAACTCTCGAGGAGCTCGCGGCGTATGTTGAGGGACTTAAGCTCAATCTTGCGCATTGGTTTACGGTCGAGGACCTTTTCTTCCTCAAGCGCGGCGGACGCGTATCTGCGGCAACCGCAGTTATGGGAACAGTCCTTCAGATCAAACCCGTAATGCACGTTGATAACGAAGGAAGACTTATCAATATGGCAAAGGCAAGGGGCAGAGACGCATCCATCAAGGCAATTTTTGCAAAGATGAAGGAAACCGCGATCGATCCCGAAAAGCAGACCGTATATATCTGCCACGGCGACTGCTATGACGATGCAAAGAAGCTTGCCGATATGGTCACCGCTGAATTCGGCATCACAGATATACTTATAGACTACGTAGGACCCGTTATCGGCGCGCATTCTGGCCCCGGTACTCTTGCACTGTTCTTCATCGGAAGAGAAAGATAATACGGCATACTACCGAAGTCAAAAAATATATGAGATCCCGCACTATATGCGGAATGTAGATCAGCGTGAAGGTGAGCCCCTACTTATAGGTAATTCAACTGCTTCATGCACGAATTTTGCCGCTGGCAAAATTACCGATTATTATTTGTGGAGATTTTAAATGGGTATAACAGGACAATTATATCGCAGCATGGTGCTTTCGGGCGCGGCAATGCTCAGCGATAGAAAAGAAGAAATAAACAATCTGAACGTATTTCCCGTTCCCGATGGAGATACGGGTATAAATATGAGCCTTACCATGAGCACGGTAGGTCAGGCATCTGCCGAGCTTCCCGTAGGCGAGTGTGCAGATAAGATAGCAGGACTGATGCTCCGCTCGGCAAGAGGAAACAGCGGCGCGATCCTCTCTCTGTTCTTCAGAGGAATAGGAAAGGCGCTCAAGGGGGTATCCGAGGCAGAGCCCAAGGAGCTCGTCGAGGCATTCAAGAGAGGTACTACCGAGGCATACCGCGCAGTAATGAAGCCCACCGAGGGCACGATCCTCACGGTTATGCGAGTAGCAGGTGAGGGAGCTGAAAAGGCATACACCGCGAATAAGAGCATCAGTGTAAACGAGCTTTTCAAGGTTCTCATCGATAGCGCCGAGGTAGCTTTGGCACAGACACCCGATATGCTTCCCGTGCTTAAGCAGACGGGAGTTGTCGACGCAGGTGGCGCAGGCTTTGTCTGCGTGCTTAAGGGAATGAGAATGGCGCTGGAGGGAGATCCTTACGTAGCCAAGAATGCTCCCGTGGACGAGAGCAGCGCACCCGCAGAGGTCGCAGGCGCGGATTTTGCGGACTTCAATACCGAGGATATCACCTTCGGCTATTGTACCGAATGTATAGTTGATAAAAACGAAAAGTATCTCGGCGAGGACACCTCGGGCGAACTTTACGAATTTATAAAGAGCATCGGAGACAGCGCCGTGTTCGTAGATGACGAGAGCATCATCAAGCTCCACATACATACGAACGATCCGGGCGCAGTTCTCACAAAGGCTATCGAATTTGGAAGTCTTGCAACGGTAAAGATCGAGAATATGAGAAATCAGCACACCGCGCTTACGAGCGAGGCGGCTGCATCCGAGAGCAACAAGACCGACAAGAAAAAGGTAGTTATCGAGAAGAAATACGGATTTGTCAGCGTTTGTATGGGAGAAGGCGTAAGCGAGATGTTCCGCGACGTCGGAGTTGATAATATCATTACCGGCGGACAGACTATGAACCCCAGCACGCAGGATATTATCGACGCAGTAATGAAGACTCCCTCCGAGTACGTCTTCGTTATGCCTAACAATAAGAATATCTGTATGGTAGCAAGACAGGCGTCGGAGATCATCACCGAGCGCAAGGTCATCGTAATTCCCACGGAGACCGTGCCTCAGGGTATGGCGGCTATGATTGCATACAACCCCGATGCAGAGGTAGAGGACGTCGAAAGAGAAATGAACGACGCGGCAAAGATGGTGACCTCTATGTCGGTAACCTTTGCCGTCAGAGATACCGAGATCGACCGCTTCAAGATCAAAAAAGGACAGTTCCTCGGTCTTGTTGAAAACAAGATCGCCTGCGTAAGCAACGAAAGCTTCGATTGCGTCAAGCAGCTTACCAGAGGAATGACGGGCGCTGTGTACGTCACCGTATTTTACGGTGAGGATGTAAGCGAGGAGACCGCAAACAAGGTCGCTGAAATGATCTCGAATAAAGTCGGCGAGGACTGCGAGGTAGCAGTACTTTACGGCGGCCAGCCCCTCTACGATTATATAATTTCCGTTGAATAAACAAAAAACCGAGTGCGATAGAGCGTTACTCTAAAGGACAGTTTTTCAAAAATACGGCATATCTTGAAATGGTATGCCGTATTTTGCATTTGTGCCCACAAATGCAGTGCTTGTCAGGAAAATTGACAAGTCATAGATGAACAAAAAAGGCTCCCTTGTGTAAAGGGAGCTCCGCCGCAGGCGGTGAGGGATTGTTTTATTCAAATCTAATTTTTACAATCCCTCCGTCACGCTTCGCGTGCCAACTCCCTTTACACAAGGGAGGGTTTTAACGATCAGCGCATATATATCTCTTGACAACTTGGAATTTTTTATGCTTTTATAGTTGAATACAATGAAAAATCGGTGAGAATAACTCTATATTTCCTTTTCGTTTCTTCTTTAACGTCATAACACACAATAAATTCTCGCAAAGATCGAACATACAATAACCCTCGTGATATACGCCGTCTACTTCGATATTTTCTAAGATTTTGCCATTGTAGTCTATTCTAAAAATTTGTGTGTTTCTATTATCAACGGAACAAAAATAATAGCTGTTGTTTGCATCGAAATATTTCGATGTACCTTTGGTATTAAAATCAAATATTATGTCACCCGTATCAATATTCAAAGAGTAAAAGTGCCCTCCTTGCCCTGCTGTACCGAAAACAATATTGTTTTGATTTAATACTATTTCAGTGTAGAGATATCCTTTTAAGGATTTTTTCCATAATAATTGCCCATTTTTCTTACACATATATCCCCACTCACCGTAATGGGAGATAGTGTACTCCCCAAAAATGAAATCATCCAATGTTAAATCATGTGAATTGTGTTTTTCTGTAGAAGATTTCTTGTTGATTTTTCCGTCTTTTCTATAATCAATAATCTGACCGTTTTGAGCATCAAAAGAAACCAATTTCATACCCACACTGCGGTCAAAGAACCAACAATTTAGAGTATATTTCTCTCGTTCAACCATTCCTATGTAATACAAAGGAGAGGTTCTGACCAAATCAAAACCGTCAAACTTGTTTTGCCATAAAAGTTTCATTGTTTATGTAACCTCTTTAGAATCTTATTGTCATTTGAATTTCACTTTTTGCATAGGTCTAAGCTCACACCACTATTATAGCACAAAAACCGCAGAAAATCAATCTGCGGTTTCTGTTTTTTCTGTCGGTAGGTAAAACTGTCCTTTAGAGTGAAGCCCTATGCACTCGGTTTTTTTATTTTAAATCAACCCCAACTTGACAAAAGCATTGTAAATGCCGTCGTCATTAATGTGAGTCGTGACGATATCGGCCGCCGCCTTGACGTCGTCCGAGCCGTTTCCCATACAAACTCCGACTCCCGCCGCCTTGATCATCTCAAGATCGTTTCCGCTGTCGCCCACGGCAATCGAATTTTTCATCGGTGCGCCTACCGCCGTCATAAATTTTTCGATGCCTACCGCCTTGTTGACTCCGTCAAAGGTTATCTCACCGTGATATAAGCTCTGCCCCGAGCCAAGACTGTAGCTGACGACGTAATAATAATCGCCAAGCTCGGCTCTGACCTCCTCGATAGAGAGAGGGGAATAGTAATAAGCGGCTTTTTCAACACACTCGAGCGCCTTGGGATCTTCAACGATCTCGGTGTTTCCGAAAACGCTGTCGAGCGTGACCTTGCCCGCACCCTCGGACTCAAAATGCGCGTATATCCGGTCGTAGCACCACCTCAAAGCGATCAAGCGATCGGTGCTCTGCAAAAAATACGGGATCTTATACTTGTCGAAGAAATCTATCATTTCCGACAGCTTTTCGCGCGACGGACGGCTCTCGAATATCACCTTACCGCCGTATTCGATGTACGCGCCCGACGAAGCGACCATACCGTCAAAATCTATCTTTTCAAACAAGAATTTGTGTATCTGTGACTTCTGTCTGCCCGTAGCAAGCATGATTTTGTGACCGTTTGCCTGCGCTTTTTTGATCGCGCAAACGGCGGACTCGGGTATCTCGCCCATAAAATTGACGAGCGTTCCGTCAACGTCAAGAAAAATATATTTTGTCTCCATTTTCGTCATCCCTTTTAGTATTCAGAGCAACGCTCCGACGAAAAAATTATATCAAATAAAACGTCGGATGTCAAGACGAAATATAGGAAAACGGAATTTTACTCTTTATCCGCATCCTGCTGACGTCTGCGTTTTTTCTTTGCCGAGGATACGCAAATAATTACGATCACAAAAGCAACGATACCGCAGAATACCAAAAAGGGAAGGCAAGCCACTAAAACGATAAGAATTCCTTGGCATACTGTCAAGAAGAAATCCCAACCGCCTGTGAGAGCACCTAACAGAGCCTCTCCAAAGGTCTCCTCATCTTCCTCGGTGTATTCCTTGACCTCGCTGATATTGAGGTGAACTGTGGAATAAGCAACCTTGCTGTCGTACAAACGGATCTGGGTCTCGTAAGCCTCGATTTCGGAGATCACCTCGTAAAGCTTATCCTGAAGCTCAAGCAGATAGTCTATATTTCCGTATTCGGTGTATTCGTCGTAAAGCTTCTGCAACGACTCCTTCTGCATCTCAAGCACTTCAATGCGCGATTTTATATCATAATAGGTAGAAGTCACCTCGTCAGATGAGCTTGAAGATGAGGTAACGTTAACGATGCCGCCAATACCTTCGCTGAAGCCGTCAAAGCTTTCCGCGGGAATACGTAAGGTGTAATTTGCGTAACGATAATTTCCTTTGTTCGTAAGGCTTTTACCCGACACAGAGGAGCTTTCGACGTATCCGCCGAGATCGATACAAAGCTGCTCGATCATTTTGACGGCCTCGTCAAAGTCGGTCGCCTGCGCGGAGATGTTCGCGGTCTTGATTATCTTGCGCTCATATTCCGATTCGTTTTCAAGCCCACTGCCAAGATCGACGTCTAGATAGGAGTCGTCCTTGATCGACGGTGCAGACCCGTAGTCCTCTGCAAAGCCGTTTCCGCTTTTTGCATCGCAAGAAGCGAAGGCAAGCACGAGCATAAGCGCCATAGCCAAACACGAAACAACTGTAAAAAATCTTTTCTTCATAATAATATCCGTCCTTTCAGACAATTTTTCGTGAGACGTTGCCTCTCCAAACCACATAGAACGCAAAAAAGCGACCCTATAAGCAGGATTTGAAGCAATTCTTCGCCTTCTACCTATAAAGTCGCTGTTTTTTGTGAAAGGTTACAGCAATTTCCTAAAAAATTTTTAGAAATCGCGCTATGTATCCAGCACAATTCACGTTTAAGCCATTTGATTATTTCTGAACACCGTATGCCTCACCTTGATATTCATCCATAAACCATTCGGCAACCTTGGACATCTTGATGGCGATCTTGTCGCCCTCAAAGGTGATGTACGCGTGCATATTTCCAAGACTGTTGTCGAGAATGTAAACGCGAATGTGCAGGGTGTTATCGCTGATCCACTCCGCCGAAGCAAAGGAGTTAAGACCGCGGTTTGCGGGCAGATTGGTCTGATAGTCGTAATAATGATTCTCGGGGAACTCGAAGAATACGTTTTTCGCCATGCCGAAGGGGAGTGTTTTCTTTCCTCTCAAGGTGTCGTAGTGCATCGCACCCTCTTCACCGTTGAATTCAAAGCTGACGGATGTCATTTGCATCGGGTTGTTGAAAAGGGAATACTCTACTCCGTTTACTCTCTGTGCTGCAGACGAGGTGGTCGCGCCGTGGAGCGAGGTGACCTTCAGTCCCGCAAGTCTCTCGGAGAGGAGAGCCTGTGCGGCATCGTCGGGAGCATAGGGATCGCAGAGGTTATCAACGATATGCTTCTTTGCGATTTCAAAAACGTCTGCGTAATTAGGCTCGCCTTGAGTGTCGGCGATGAAAACCGCTACGAGATCTTTTTCGGGCAATATCCAAGCGCACTCGCAACCCATTCCAAGAAAAGCGTAGCCTCCGCATTGTGTTACCCATACCTGATATCCGTAGCCATTGCCGTGGAGCAGGTCGGGATGAGGATACTGAGTGGTGTTTGCGATCTGGTATTTGGTTGCCTCGTCAATGTAATCAGCGGGCAAAAGCTGCTTTCCGTGCGCTACGCCGCGATTTTTAACGAGAGTTGCAAAGCGAACGGTGTCGCGCAGAGATGCAAGCACGCCCGAGCCGCCCCAGGAGTGTCCGTCAGGTGACTGTATGCACCAAGCGTCCTCCGAAAATCCGATCTCGCGCAGACATACGTCCTTCAGATATTCAAGGAAGGGCTTGCCCGTCACACGCTCGACTATACAATCCAACATATAGGTTCCGCAGGTGTCGTAAATAAATCTTGTTCCGGGACGCACCTGAGGGGGCTTGTTGAAGAAGCTGTATTCCCAATCGGGAACGAAGCGGCCATAGGTCTCCTGATCAAACGGAGTTGCCATCATCAGAAGGTGACGTACAGTTGCCTCAGCTATATAAGGATGAAGATTTTCGGGGAGCTTGTCAGGAAAATATTTGTAAACGGGATCGTCAAGTGAGACCTTGCCCTCGGCAATAAGCGCGCCTATTGCCATTGAGGTGTAGGTTTTGCTTGTTGAGTACATTCTGTGGAGAAATTTCTCGTCTACGGGAGCATAATATCCTTCAGCAAAGATCTTGTCGTGACGAAGAAAGGCAAAGCCGTGCATCATTATGCCGCGAGCCTCAAGCTCGTCAATAAAAGCGTTAATGCTTTCGTAAGGGACACCGCACTCCGCAGGGGAGGCAAATCCAAAATTATCCTTGTTCATATTAGTTCCTTCCGCCGTGTTATCGGCACAAATATCAATTATGTTCTACGTTAGATATTTATTTCAGCTTGTCGATAGCCGCAAGAATACCCTCGAGATTTTCGCGGTATTTTGCCATCTTTGATCTCTCGCCCTCAACGACTGCGGCAGGAGCCTTTGCAACGAAGCCCTCGTTTGCAAGCTTCTTTTCAATTCTCTCAATCTCGCCCTCGAGCTTCTTCTTCTCGCCCTCAAGACGCGCCTTTTCCTTTTCAAAATCAATGATATCGGAAAGCGGCAGATAGATCGTAGCAGAGTCGGTGATTATCTGTACGGCATTATCTGCGCTGACCTCGTCCTCGGCAAACTTGTCGGCAACGATAAGCTCGGAAGCGGACGCAAGACGCGCAAAGAATGCCTCTGCGGTAGCAAATACGTCAGCGTATCTCGTGGCAAGATAAACCTTCGCCTTCTTGGAGGGAGGAACGTTCATCTCACTTCTTCTCGCGCGGATAGCCTTGATCGCGTCGATGATCTTTGTCATCTTCTCGGCATCGGCAGAGAAGCAGAGCGAATCGCAAGCCTTAGGATACTCGGAGATCATGATGCTCTCGCACTCGTGAGGCAGAGCCTGATAGATCTCCTCGGTAATAAAGGGCATAAAGGGATGGAGCAGCTTGAGAATACCCTCAAGAACGTATGCGATAACGTTCTGACAGACGAGATTTGCCTCGGTGTCTTTCTCATTAAGGCGAGCCTTCGCAAGCTCGATGTACCAGTCGCAGAAGATATCCCAAGCAAAGCTGTATATGGCACCAAGCGCAACGCCAACCTCAAAGTTGTCAAGATTGGTAACGACGTTCTCGCAAAGCGCGTTGAATTCGTTGAGTATCCACTTGTCCTCGATCGCAAGCTTGTCGGCGTCGGGGAGCTTGATCTCATCAATCGTCAGATTCATACGAACGAATCGTGACGCGTTCCAGAGCTTGTTAGCAAAGTTTCTCGCCGCCTCGATCTTCTCGTCGGAGAATCTCATATCATTTCCGGGGGAGTTGCCCGTAGCAAGAGCAAAGCGGAGCGCGTCCGCACCGTACTGCTTGATGACCTCGAGAGGATCAATACCGTTACCAAGCGACTTGGACATCTTGCGGCCCTGCGCGTCGCGCACGAGACCGTGAATAAATACGGTAGAGAAGGGCTTTGCATCCATGTGCTCAAGACCCGAGAAGATCATACGCGATACCCAGAAGGTGATTATATCGTAGCCCGTAACGAGCACGTCGGTGGGATAATATCTCTTGAGATCCTCCGTCTGTTCAGGCCAACCGAGAGTAGAGAAGGGCCAGAGAGCCGACGAGAACCAGGTGTCAAGCACGTCCTCATCCTGATGAACCTTGCCGCCGCACTTGGGGCAGGTATCGATGTCGACCTTGGAAACCGTCATCTCGCCACACTCGTCGCAGTAGAAGGCAGGAATTCTGTGACCCCACCAGAGCTGACGGGAAATGCACCAGTCGAGAATGTTGTTCATCCAGTTAAAGTAGTTCTTGGAGAAACGCTCGGGAACGAAATTGATCTCGCCCGACTCAACTGCCTCGATCGCAGGCTTTGCAAGAGGCTTCATCTTAACGAACCACTGGTCACTTGTGAGAGGCTCAACGGTCGTACCGCAACGGTAGCAAACGCCAACGTTGTGGTCGTGGGGCTCAACTTTCACGAGATAGCCCTCTGCCTCAAGATCGGCAACGAGTGCCTTGCGGCAAGCGTATCTGTCCATACCCTCGTATTTGCCTGCGTAAGCGTTCATGGTCGCATCGTCGTTCATGACCTTGATCTGCTCAAGGTCGTGTCTCTGACCGACGAGGAAGTCGTTAGGGTCGTGCGCGGGCGTGATCTTAACGCAGCCCGTACCGAAGCCGATCTCAACGTAATCGTCCGCAATAACGGGAATTTCTCTGTTAACTATGGGAAGAAGAACCTTCTTGTCAATAAGATGCTTGGTGTTCTCGTCCTCGGGGTTGACCGCGACCGCAGTATCACCGAACATAGTCTCGGGACGGGTGGTAGCAACCTCAACGTAGCCGTCCTCACCTATGATGGGATACTTGATGTGCCAGAAATATCCGGGCTGATCCTTGTATTCGACCTCCGCGTCAGAAAGCGCAGTCAGACAGCGAGGACACCAGTTGATGATACGGTGACCGCGATATATAAGTCCCTTGTCGTAAAGATTTACGAAGACCTCACGAACCGCCTTGGAGCAGCCCTCGTCCATGGTAAATCTCTGTCTTGTCCAGTCGCAAGACGCGCCGAGCTTCTTGAGCTGACCCGTAATGCGAGCCTCGTATGTGTCCTTCCAGCCCCAAACGCGCTCAAGGAACTTCTCGCGACCAAGATCGTATCTGGTCAGACCCTCGTCAACGCGAAGTCTTTCCTCAACCTTGATCTGCGTAGCAATGCCCGCGTGGTCTGTGCCGGGAACCCAAAGCGTGTTGAAGCCCTGCATTCTCTTGTAACGAACGAGAATGTCCTGTAAGGTCTCGTCAAGTGCGTGACCCATGTGGAGCTGACCCGTGACGTTGGGAGGGGGTATTACTATCGAAAAAGAGGGATTGTTGTTGTTTTTGTCGGGCGTGAAATATCCCTTTTCACACCACTCGGCGTATATCCTGTCCTCAAACTCGGACGGCGAATACGTCTTCGGCAATTCATTGTAACTGTTCATTTTTTATATTTCCTTTCTGTTGTTAAACATAGTAACTGAATGTATCGATTTCTCTACTTTTCTTGAAAGAAAAGTAGCAAAAGAACTTCCCGTATATTTTGGGTGCTTTTAGGGTGTCGTAGAATTTTTTCAGCGGCAAGCCTCGAAAAAATTCCTCTCTATCGTTTCTTACTTATAAGGTGTTGAACCCAAGCCATCTCGCCCGTCTTAAAACCAATAATCAACCCGCCCGGTCGGCGAAGCCGACTTTTAAAATTAAAAGCAACTCCATCATCGAAACGGAGAGGGGAATTCTTAAGGGGGAGAGAATGTTGAAGCAAGAGAAAATGCGGCTCGCTGCTTTTTTTTCTTGCAAAACCCTCTCCCCCTTAAGCGGCGTTCTTTTGGTTCGTTTTCTGCCGCCGTGGGCAGAAAATGAACACATAACCCATACAAACAAAAAAGCCCCGATGTATAAACATCAGGACGTCAACACGCGGTACCACCTAATTTGTATTTGTTCGTGAATTTTCACGCATACTGCGTTGCTCCTCGCAAGCGACTTGACGTAGGAAAAACTACGTCGGCGTCTTGCTCGTTTGCGGTGCGCCTTGTCTGCGAAAAAATTCATCAAACAAATATACACATAGCATGGAAAGCCCAAAACAAACACCACTCAAAAGCTCTAACGTCGCCACCGTTGCAGACTACCCAGCAAAAAGCCTTCGCCCGCACCACTCGCAAGCTACCTTCACCCGCCGCCTCTGTGGATTTTCACCAACCATCCACTCTCTGAAAGAGACCTGCGACCTACTCCTCTTGGTCATAATGTTTAAATATGATAACACATTATAACACTTGTTTTTAAATTTGTCAACTGTTTTGTGGCAGTTTTTTGCCGATAAATTTGAACTGATGAAAAATATCAAAAAAAATAATTTAAAAAAATTGAAAAAAAGGGTTGACAAATCGAAATTTGTTTGATATAATAGACAAGTCGTCAAGACAAAGTGAAAATTTGCTGGTATGGCTCAGTCGGTAGAGCACGTCATTGGTAATGACGAGGTCATCAGTTCGATTCTGATTACCAGCTCCAAAATCCATCGCAATAGCGGTGGATTTTTTGTTTCTGCTTCGCCACGGCTCAGTCGGTAGAGCACGTCACCCGGTAATGACGACCTACGTTCGCTGCGCTCACTGTGCGAAATTGCTTCGCAATTATCGGGTCATCAGTTCGATTCTGATTACCAGCTCCAAAATCCATCGCAATAGCGGTGGATTTTTTGTTTCTGCTTCGCCATGGCTCAGTCGGTAGAGCACGTCATAGTAATGACGACCTACGTTCGCTGCGCTCACTGTGCGAAATTGCTTCGCAATTATCGGGTCATCAGTTCGATTCTGATTACCAGCTCCAAAATCCATCGCAATAGCG
>JAZSGD010000322.1:0-5971 GCA_045532555.1 Eubacteriales bacterium
CACTACGGAATCATTCGTCAGGGCAGAATGATCATGGAGCTTTCGGCAGAGGAGATGGATTCGAGAGCGCAGGTCTTCGTGTCGCTCAAAACAAAGGATATGCAGGGTGCAAAAGAGGTGCTTCGGGCAAAATTTGACACCGTCCGCGAGGAAGACGGCTATCTTCGTGTCTACGACGTTGACGATACCGCCGCGATCGTGGATACGCTGATGAAAAACGGCCATATCCCAAGCGAGATCAAGAAAAACAAGATCGGACTTGAGGAATATTACGTCGAGCTGATGAGCGAAAAGGAGGATAAGTGAGATGACACGCGAACTGAAATTTGAATCGCCAAGCTTTATCAAAAGACTCAAGGGAATGCTCGGTGTAGACTTTTACCGACTTTTCCACACGCCCCTGTTTTACATTTTTCTTGCTATCGCGGCAATAATTCCCGCGATGGTGTCGGCAATGACGATGATGCCCGACCAGAACGGACAGACGATGGAGCCTCTTTATTCAAACGTCTGGCAGATCATCGCCGCGAGCAAATCGCTTTACGTCATCGAGGGGATCGCAGACTACGCAAATATGAATATGGTATTTATTTTCGGCGGCATTATGGTATCGATATTCATCGGACACGATTATAAATCGGGCTACGTCAAGCAGCTCTTTACCACCCACGCGAAAAAGCAGGACTATATGATCTCAAAGACCCTCGCCTGCGCTTTCGCAATGGCTTGCATGTGTATAACGTATTTTATCGGCGGCACGGTTGCGGGTCTGCTCGTCGGCTATAAGACCGACGTTAACGTCGGCTCGCTGATAGTCGCAATTCTCGGTAAGATCATAATGTCGCTCGGTTGGGCAAGCCTTTACACCTTCCTCAATATCATTTTCAGAAGATATTTCGGTGTTTCGATCGCCTCGTCATTTTTCTTCGGTACGGGAATTCTGATCATCGGTGTGGCGGCAATAGTTGAGAGTCTGTCGCTCCCAACACCGTTCCTCAATATCTTCCTTTACGGCGCTTCGGTCAATGCCAACCTCTCGAGCAATTTCGGCGCGCTGATCGTTTGCTTGGTCGTTTCGCTTGTTTGGGCAGTTATCTATAACCTTGCGGGCACGTTGATACTCTCGAAGTGCGACGTATATTAATGAAAGGATCTTCACAGAGCATGAATGCAATAGAAACTAAAAATCTTTCAAAAAATTTCGGTGTAAAGCAAGCCGTTTGCGGTCTTGATATGACCGTGCCTATGGGTGCGATCTACGGTTTTATCGGTGAGAACGGTTCGGGTAAATCAACCACCGAGAAGATGATATGCGGACTTATCCCCGTCAGCAGCGGCTCGATCAAGCTTTACGGCAGAGATCACACCGACGGCGACGTCAGAGCCAAGATCGGCGTACTGATCGAAGCCCCCGGATGCTTTCCTAACCTCACCGTTTGGGATAATATGATGCTCCAGGCGGCAAATCTGGGCATTGAAAACCCCGAAAAAGAGGTTATAAAGGTGCTTAAGACCGTGAGAATGGAGGGCGCGGCGTCTAACAAATTCAAAAACTGCTCACTCGGTATGAAGCAGAGAGTAGGAATCGCGATGGCGCTCCTTGGAGATCCAACTCTGCTCGTGCTCGACGAGCCCCTTAACGGACTTGATGCCGACGGTATGAGAATTATGCGAGAGGTCTTTCTTGATATAATCAAGGACGGCAAGCGTTCGATCGTCGTGTCCTCGCATCTGCTCGGCGAGCTGCAAAAGGTTGCAACTCACTACGGTATCATTCGACATGGAAAAATGATCGTCGAGATGACCGCAGAGGAGCTTGACGCGAGCTGCCGCACCTACGTTGCGCTTCAAAGCGCAGACGTAAGCAGAACGAAAATGCTCCTCGGCTGCAAGTATTCGAGAGTTGAGGAGGACGAGGCGGGATATCTGCGCGTATACGATGCCGTGACTCCCGAGGAGATCGTGTCCTATCTTTACGAAAATAATATTACTGTCACCGAGCTTAAGACCGACAAGATCGGACTTGAGGAATACTATATAGATTTGATGAATGGAGGCAAGAAATGATGGAAAACAGCGTAAAATTCGAGTCAGTTGGATTTAGCAAACGACTTCGCAGTATGCTTCGAGTCGATTTTCGCAGAATGTGGAGATCGAGATACTTCTATATTCTGATCGCTTGCGCGCTCCTTATTCCGATCGTTATGACGGTCATGATGAACATGATGGACGGTACTGAGAGTATCAATCAGCAGACGGGAGAAACAGTGATAATGGAGGGCCCCGAGAGTGCCTGGCAGAACCTCGGCACGCTTCCGAGCGATGAGAAGGTCAAGGGTGCTGAAATATTCGCGATGTGCAATATAAATATGGCATTTATGGGAGTTTCGGTGTTCGTCTGTCTCTTTATTTCAGAGGATTTTCGAAGCGGATACGCGAAAAATCTTTTTACAGTCCGCGCAAAAAAGGGTGATTACGTAACCTCAAAAACGCTCGCGGGATTTGTTTGCGGAGCGCTTATGCTGATAGCTTATTTTATCGGCACGATCCTCGGCGGAGCGATCGCAAATCTGTCCTTTGATCTGTCGGCGTACAATCTGACCGCAACTAATATCGTGATGAGTATGATCGCAAAGATCCTTCTGATGCTCGTGTTCGTTTCAATCTTCACACTAATCAGCGTGGCGGCAAAGCAGAGGACATGGCTTTCGATCTGCGGAAGCCTTGGCGGCGGTATGCTGCTCTTTATGATGATCGATCTGGTCGCCGCGCCCGTCGGATCGACCGCGATAAACGTCGCTCTCTGCCTCTTTGGAGGAGTATTGTTCGCGCTCGGACTCGGCGCATTCAGTAATTTGGTACTTAAAAAGACGAGTTTAGTGTAAAAAAAGCGAAAATGCAAACAAAATCTTAACATTTAGGTGTTATAATACAAGTAAAGTTGACAGTCGGAGGAAAAATTATGTTTAAGATACTTGTAGTTGAGGACGACAGAGACCTCAATCGCTCGGTCTGTTCATTTCTGAATAACAACGGCTACGAGGCAGTCGGCAGCTTGTGCGCCGAGGACGCCTACGACGAGATGTACAAGACCACCTTTGACCTCATCATTTCAGATATTATGATGCCGAATATAGACGGATTTGAGTTTGCGAAAACCGTTCGTTCGCTCAATAACGATATCCCGATACTCTTCGTCACCGCGCGTGACGACTTTGCGTCCAAGCAAAGAGGCTTCAGAGTCGGCGCGGACGATTATATGGTCAAGCCGATCGACCTTGACGAGATGTTCTTGCGAATTGGCGCGCTTCTGCGCCGCGCGAAGATCGCGTCGAGCCGCCGTCTTGAGATCGGCAGCTTCGTAATGGACGCCGACGAAAGAACGGCAAGCCTTGGAGACGAGGAGATCGCGCTGACCACAAGAGAATTCGACATTCTCTATAAGCTTTTGTCCTACCCGAAAAAGACCTTTACCCGTACACAGCTTATGGACGAATTCTGGGACGTGGATACGCAGTCGGGCACTCGCACAGTCGACGTCTATATGACCAAGCTCCGCGCAAAGCTTGCCGATTGTGAGTCCTTTGAGATCGTAACGGTGCATGGACTTGGATATAAGGCGGTGCTCAAATGACCAAGAGTGAAAAGGCGAAAAAGATCTTCGCAAAGATACTGCGCGTCCTGTACCGCTATTTCACTTACTTCTTGTTCGTTGCTTTCGTTATAACCTGTTGCGTTATGCTTTTCGTTACTCTGCTTGAAAAGGAGCTTGGCATAGAGCTGACGGGCGAGAATATTTCGTTTGCGGCGAAGGTCACGTTCTGGAACGTCGTGTTTATCAGTCTGATAATTATGATCGTTGAGACCGTGCGGAGAAAGTTGATGTTCGAGCGACCGCTGAAGCAGATCGCAAAGGCGGCAGAGCAGATGATGCTCGGAGATTTCAGCGTCCGCATTCCGAGAGTTTCGGGAATCACGACCGACGAGCGCTTCAACGAAATGATAGCGAGCATAAACAAAATGGCAGAGGAGCTTGAGGGAGTTGAGACCTTGCGCTCGGATTTCATCGCAAACGTGTCTCACGAGATGAAAACACCGCTTGCCGTAATGCAGAATTACGGAAGGCTGCTCCAAGCGAGCGATCTGACCGATGAAAAAAGGCTCGAGTATGCCGCGGCGGTCAGTGATTCCTGCCGCCGTCTGACAGATATGATGACGAATATTCTCAAGCTCAATCGGCTTGAAAATCAGCAGATATATCCCAAAAATGAGAAATTTGACCTCTCCGAGCAGCTCTGCGAAAGCTTTTTGCAGTATGAAAGCGTCTGGGAGAGCAGAAATATTGAGATTGAGACCGATATCGAGGACGGAGTAACTGTCTCGGGCGACTCCGAGCTTCTTTTGCTCGTCTGGAACAATCTTTTCTCCAACGCATTTAAGTTTACCGACGACGGCGGCAAAGTCTCGGTAATCCTCAAATCCGACGAGAAATACGCGACGGTCTCGGTTCGCGACACGGGCTGCGGAATGAGCGCGGAGATCGGAGCGCACGTCTTTGAGAAGTTCTATCAGGGAGATAGCTCGAGAGCGACTCAGGGCAACGGACTCGGACTTGCACTTGTCAAGCGCGTCGTCGATATAGTCGGCGGCGAGATAAGCGTTGAGAGTGAGGTCGGTGAGGGAAGTCTGTTCACCGTCAAAATAAGGAGATTTGCAAATGGAATTCTGGAAAAAGCTCGGTAAGAGCTTGCTGTTTCCGCATATCGCGATAATGATAACGCTTGTTCCCATAGCAACCGTCTTTCTCGTTTATGCGATGGTGTTTTTGGGAACCGAATCGCCGCTTGCGATAGTGTCGTACGTGCTGGCGGCATATACCCTGACGGTATGGTGCTTCAAAATCCCGTATCTTATCAGGTTTTTCAAGAATTTTAAGAACGAAAACAAATACGCTCGCCGCTGGCTCGAGGACGACCGACTCCGTGTGAACGTGTCGCTCTTCGGTTCGCTTATCTGGAACGTCGCGTATGCGGCGCTTCAGCTCTGGCTTGGCTTTTTGCACAAGACCTTTTGGTTCTATTCCTTCGCGGCGTATTACTTTTTCCTTGCGATCATGAGGTTCTTCCTTGTGCGTCACACCGCGATCCATAAGCCCGGTGAAAAGATGCGCGAGGAGCTGATCAAATACCGAGCTTGCGGTTGGATCTTCCTTGTGATGAACCTTGCGCTCTCGTTGATCGTATTCTTTATGGTCTATTGGAACAGAACGTTCGAGCACGGAATGATCACGGCGATCGCCATAGCGGCATACACATTTACGGCATTTGCGGTCGCGATCGTCAACATAGTGAAATACCGCAAATATAACAGCCCGATCTATTCGGCTTCCAAGGCGATCAGTCTTGCGGCGGCTTGCGTATCTATGCTAACGTTGACGTCGACGATGCTGACGACCTTCAGCGACGGCACGATGGATGCACTCTTCGAAAAGCTTATGCTTGGCGGGGTAGGTCTTGCGGTCTCGGTCGTGATTATTGTAATGGCAATAAATATGATCGTGCAGAGCACGAAAAAATTAAAGCTTTTGAATGAGGATAATAATGGATAACAACGAAAACAAATTTCAGTACACCTACTCGGTCGAGGAGCAGGAGGAGCTGAAAAAAATCAGAGAAAAATACACGTCTAAAGAAGAGACCAAGCTCGACCGACTCCGCCGACTTGACAAAAGCGCCTCGAGTAAGGCGCAGGTGGTCGCTATAACGATCGGTGTGATCGGCGCGCTCATTCTCGGCTTTGGTATGAGCCTTGCGATGACGGATATCGGCGCGGCACTTGGACTTGCGGAAAATATTGCGATGATAGTCGGTATAGCGGTCGGATTTGTCGGCGGTGCGCTGGTCGCAGTCGCACACCCGATCTACAGGGGTGTTCTGAAGAGCGAAAGACAGAAGATCGCGCCCGAGATTTT
>JAZSGD010000077.1:0-3241 GCA_045532555.1 Eubacteriales bacterium
TCGCGCGTTCGTCGGAACAAACAACACCGATATGAAGATCGCGGTCATGGCGGACGTTGGTCGCTGTGATTTCAAGACCGACTTTTTGCCCAAGAGCGAAAGCGTGATAGATATGGTGCGTGTGGCGTGCTATATTCATCAGATCCCTGCAGCGATCGAAATGATCGAGCATTTTCACTCGCTTGGATACGAGACCACCTGCAACATTATGGCGATCTCGAAGTCAAGCTCGGATCAGATCGAGCAGGCTCTTGAAATGCTGGTTAAAACAAGCGTTGACGTCATTTATCTCGTCGACAGCTACGGCTCGCTATATCCCGAGAACACCGCAGATTACACGCAGAAATATATGAAGATAGTCGAGGGAACGAACAAATTGATCGGCTTCCACGCGCACAACAATCAGAATCTCGCGTTTGCGAATACGATCGAGACGCTTTCCTACGGAACCTCGTTCCTTGATGCGTCGGTTCAGGGTATGGGCCGCGGTGCAGGCAACTGCCAGATCGAGCTTTTGCTCGGTTTTCTGAAAAATCCGAAATATAATCTCTATCCCCTGCTTCAATTTATGGAAAAATATATGCCCGAGCTTCGCGAAAACGGAGTCGTTTGGGGATATGATATTCAGTACATGTTTACGGGACTACTCAACCGTCATCCCCGCGAGGCGATAGCATACACCGAGCAGAAGCGCACCGACGTTGCCGAGTTCTATCATTCGTTGCTTGAAAACGAATAATCTATGCAATACATTTAAATCACAAAGCCCGTGGCGGTTCAAAACTGCCGCGGGCGTTTGTTTTCCGATGCACTCTCAATGATAAAAACAGCAAAAAATGATGAAAGCTCTTGCAAAAACGGACATACTGTGATATACTTTAATTACTGATATCTGAAAGGAGATAATTATGGAATTTAACGTATACTTTCCTCTGCTTCTCGTTGCTTTCGCTGCAGTAGTGACTCTCTGCTACGTATTCGTACTGTTTCGCAGGGTTTCCCGTCTTGCAATAGCGAACAAGAGGGTTGAGGAGATTCAAAACTACATTCACGAGGGAGCTATGACCTTCCTGACCCGTGAATACAAGCTTATCATTCCGTTTGTTTTCGGTGTCGGCGCACTTTTGGCGGTGCTCGGCTTCATCCCCGCGCTCAAGGGCGCTGAGGGTATCGGCTGGCAGGCTGCTATCTGCTTCGTCATAGGCGCTCTCTTCTCTGCTCTTGCGGGCTGGATCGGAATGTCTATCGCTACAAAGGCAAATGCAAGAACCGCTATGAAGGCGTACGAGGAGGGCATGTCGGGTGCGCTCAAGACCGCATTCGGCGGCGGAGCAGTCCTCGGCCTTTCGGTTGCAGGCTTCGGTCTTTTGGGTCTTGTGGGAATTTTCCTTGTAGTATACCTTATCACCAACAGCTACACTGCTCCCGTACAGATCCTGACCGGATACAGCCTTGGATGCTCGCTTATCGCGCTTTTCGCGCGTGTCGGAGGCGGTATATACACCAAGGCGGCTGACGTTGGCGCGGATCTCGTCGGCAAGCTTGAGGCGGGTATTCCCGAGGATGACCCCAGAAACCCTGCCACCATCGCAGATAACGTTGGCGACAACGTCGGTGATATCGCGGGAATGGGCTCTGACCTTACCGAGTCCTACGTCGGCTCTATCATTTCCTGTCTGACCATGGCGCTCTTTACAGGTCTTACCTTCAAGCATCTTTTGTTCCCTCTTCTTATCTGCGGAGTTGGTATTCTTGCCTCAGTGGTCTCGGTTCTTATCGTCAGAGCAAGAAAATGGGCTGATCCCCACAAGGCGCTCAACATCGCTACATACATTGCGACCGGACTTGTCGTTGTTGCGGCAGTCCTGCTTGCGATCTTCTATCTTGGCGAATACAAGTATATGTTCAGCGTTATTACCGGACTTTTGGCGGGAATTGGCGTTGGATTCGTTGCTGAGCTTTACACGTCGGATGAATTCAAGTCGGTCAAGCAGATCGCGAAGGAATCACAAACCGGTCACGGCACGAATATCATAGCAGGTCTTGGAGTCGGCATGAAGTCTACCTGGCTCACTATTGCCTGCCTCGGAGCTGCTATCGCGCTCTCTTACTTCTTTGGCGGCGCGTACGGTATCGCTCTTGCAGCGGTCGGTATGCTCTGCACCGTCGGTATCACCGTTTCGGTTGACGGCTACGGTCCTATCGCAGACAATGCGGGCGGCATCGCCGAGATGTCAGGTCTTCCCGAGGATGTTCGCGGCATTACAGACAAGCTCGATGCGGTTGGAAACACCACCGCGGCTATCGGAAAGGGCTTCTGTATCGGATCCGCTACTCTGACCTCTCTTGCATTTATCGTTTCCTTTATCGAGGCGGTAAAAACACACGTGCCCTTCTTCAGCATTCAGCTCAACGACCCCAAGGTACTGGTCGGCATGCTTGTCGGCGCAATGCTCCCCTATCTCTTCTCTGCTATGACCATCGCATCGGTCGGCAAGGCGGCGAACAAGATGGTTGAGGAGGTCAGAAGCCAGTTTGAAAAGAATCCCGAGATCCTTGAGGGCAAAAAGGCTCCCGACTACAACCGTTGTATCGATATTTCGACAAAGGCTTCTCTGCGCGAGATGATCGCTCCCGGTCTTCTGGCAATTCTCGCTCCTGTCGTTGCAGGTCTTATTCTCGGCGCGGCAGGTCTTGGCGGACTTCTTATCGGCGGTCTCGTTTCGGCGATCATGCTTGCCGTATTTATGGCAAACGCCGGCGGCGCGTGGGACAACGCGAAGAAGTTTATTGAAGCCGGAAACTTCGGCGGAAAGGGCAGCGACACTCACAAGGCGGCTATAACCGGTGACACGGTCGGTGATCCTCTTAAGGATACCGCCGGTCCTGCCATGGATATTCTTATCAAGCTGATGTCGGTTATCTCGCTTATAATCGTTCCCGTTCTCGTGGAGTTGACTCCCGTTTGGGATGTTATCGCAGATTTCTTTGCGAAGATATAAAGATATAAAATTAAAATAAAAAGGGCTCTTACCTTAAGGTAGGAGCCTTTTCATTTTGTAAGCAAAAAGGGTGCCATAGGCACCCTTGAGAAAATTTGTCGCGCAAGCTTTGCTTGCTTGCACCCTTGCAACTAAGGATTTTGCTTTCCCTCGCCCTATGGAGCTCGGTCGGCAAAATCCAAGTTGCTGCGACTCGATTTTGAACGCTTTATCTGCCACAGGCAGCGCGTTCAAAATCT
>JAZSGD010000046.1:0-3121 GCA_045532555.1 Eubacteriales bacterium
CTCGACCGTATCGAAAATTCTTCAGCTTGTCGAAAGCTCGGTTGAAAACAAATCGAAAAGCGAGAATTTTATTACGAAATTCGCTCGATTTTACACCCCTGCAGTCGTCGGCGCGGCGGCACTTCTGGCGATCCTCCCTCCGCTTTTCATCGGTATGGGCGACGTATCCGTCTGGATGGACTGGATCGGCAGAGCTATGACATTTCTCGTCATAAGCTGCCCCTGTGCGCTCGTCATCTCGGTGCCACTCTCCTATTTCGGCGGCATCGGTTCGGCATCCTCAAAAGGAATCTTGGTCAAGGGCTCAAGCTATCTTGATGCGCTCGCCAAGTGCGACACCGTAGTTTTTGACAAAACGGGCACTCTCACCGAGGGCAATTTTACGGTCACGGATATAAAAACGATAGGCATCGACCGAGCAAAGATGCTCGCCCTTGCCTCCGCCGCTGAAAAATATTCAACTCACCCCATCTCACTCGCAATAATCACCGCTGCAAACGCCGAAATTTGCGCCACAGAGCACGAAGCGACCGAAATTGAGGAAGTCTCGGGGCGCGGAGTCAAGGCTCTTGTAGACGAAAAGCTCCTGCTTGTCGGCAATGCCAATCTGATGAGAGAAAACAACGTTTCCCTGCCCTCCGACACCATCGTGGAGCGCGGAGTGACGATCCACGTAGCGCACGGCGGAGAATATCTCGGAGCTATCATAGTCTCCGACCGCCCCAAAGCGAAAGCAAGCTCTGCGCTCGCAAAGCTTCGTAAGCTTGGCATCAAAAAGACCGTTATGCTCACGGGCGACCGCACCGCAGAAGCCAAGCTGACCGCGGCAGAGCTCGGTATTGACGAATATCACGCAGAGCTCCTCCCTGCCGACAAGGTGACCGCGATCGAAAACCTCCTCCGAGAAAGCAAAAACGGCGCAAACGTAGCCTTCGTAGGCGACGGAATCAACGATGCCCCCGTCCTCGCGAGAGCCGACGTCGGCATCGCCATGGGTGCGCTCGGCTCGGACGCGGCAATAGAAGCCGCAGACGTCGTGCTTATGAACGACGACCTCGACAGAATAGGCGATGCCATTTTGCTTGCCAAGAAAACTCGCCGCATCGTAATACAAAACATCGTGTTTGCGCTCGGAGTCAAAGCCGCCGTGCTCGCGCTCGGCGCATTCGGACTCGTAGGACTCAACGCAGCAGTCTTCGCCGACGTTGGAGTTGCGGTCATAGCGATCCTCAACTCAATGCGAGCTCTCAGATGATCAGATATTTCACACAAAAAACGCTTGTGAATACTCACAAGCGTTTTTTGTTCTATTATCGAATAGCCTTGTCCAGATATTCGAGAGAAAGCTTTACCATCTTCTCACCTAGCTCGGCATTTGCCCTCTCGGCACTCTTGGTAAACCAATGAGGTCTTTCGCCGATTCGGTCAAGCTCCACGCAATCGGGATAAAGCGCCATAAGTATCGAGCACTCAAACTCGCCCGCGTGGTCGTAGCCCGTGGCATTTTGAACCGCGGTGCTCATCGTGGGAATGACCTTGATCCAGTTGAAGGGGTTGTTGTCGCCCTCAAGCTGCTCGTAGTAATTAGCGTAGCTTTCACTTCCCCACCAGCCCTGACCGAGCGTTTTTTCGAGATACGCCATAGTCGCTCTTTTGGCCGCCATACGGTAGCAAAGAGTCATCGGCATCTCGCTCTCCTGCTCAAACTGATGGTGAATGACCACGTAAATATTGCGGTATCCCGCCGAAAGCAGACTCATAAACACGTAATAAACGTAGTTTTCAAAAGCCCTCTCCTCAACGTGAACCGTGCCACTCTTGTCGTCACCGACCGCATAGCTCGAGGGACTGTAGCTGATAGTGGGAGCAAGCATGATCTCCTTTGTCTTCATCAGCTCCTTGACCAGTCCCTCTGCAACGAGGGTATCACAGCCGTAGGAGCAATGAGGGCCGTGGTATTCAACCGTGCCCGCGGGAATGACCAGCGGTATGTTCTCCCTTTGTGCGCGTTCGGCCTCTCTGGGAAAAGAATGATCCAAAATCATAATAATCCTCCTTAAAAACCCAAGCCCTTAAAACGCAAGGGTCGTGTAATACGCGAGATTGACCTGACGGTTGTCAAGACGGCCGTACTGCACTACGATCTCGGTGGAGCTTTCGAGCTTCATCGCGTACTGAGTCTCCTTCTCAACAACGTATCCGCACATATCGTCGACTTTGTTCATACGGAAGCACTTGACTCTCTGGGGCTCAACCACCCACTCAATGTCGGTATAAGGCTCTTTGTCCACAAAGAACAGCTTTACCTTGATGTGCGCGGTCTTGTCGGTGTCGTTAACAACGATCACGCTCTCGTGGCCCTTAAGCTCGCCCTCACCCTCGGGAGGAAGCTCGCAATCGGGGATGATCCAATTTTTCTTTCCGCAGACTTCCATATCAGAACTCCAATTCTATAATGCCCTTCTTGAGGTAATCGGTATAGCTCTCGATGCCGTCCTTCTTGATGGCAACGCCCTTTTCCCAGCGGCAACCGAAGGTAGGTCCGGAGATAAAGGTATCGATCTGGAAGGTCATATTCTCCTCGAGCAGATAGTCGGTGCTGGTCTCCATCCAGGGAGCCTCAACCTCGATCATACCTGTTCCGTGGCAGGGACCGTAAACGTAGTTCTTCTCATATCCCGCATCCTTGTACTTCTGAAGGAATGCCTTTGCAACGTCGCTTGCCATAACGCCGGCCTTGAGATTTTCGCCGGTCCACTCATGCATCTGACGGCAGAACTCAACAAGCTCACGGCGCTCGCCCTCAAGCTTGCCCATAATAACGGGAAGACCGATACTGGGGGAATATCCGTCGATCTTGGCAGAGAGGTTGAGCTGAACGATATCGCCCTTCTTGATCTCTCTGTAGCGCGAACGGCTGATAGCGTGACGGGTGCTCTCCTCACTGAATACGTACATAGGAAGTCCCTCGTACTCTGCACCGTTTTCATAAATAACTCTCTGAGCAACGCCAACCATCTGAAGCTCGGTAACACCGGGCTTGAGGCATCTGATAACCTCGTCGGTAGCAAGCTCGATAATACGGAAGCCTTCGCGGATACAAGCAAGCTCGTTAGCGCTC
>JAZSGD010000123.1:0-3153 GCA_045532555.1 Eubacteriales bacterium
GCGCGATTGGATAGAAAGAAAGAGAATGTCGCCAAGAGAGAACGGCTATGAGCGCTTATTCCCCGCGGGAGTAGGTAGCGACTGGGCGGAAAGAGGACAGTTCTGGACGTTCACCGATAGCCATAACTGTATGGCGTTGCGTTCGATGTGCGAGGCGCTTAAGATGTACGGCTCTGAAGAATATGAGCGCACCAAGAAAATATACGACGATTACAGCGAGGTCATCTGCGACATCCGAGATCTGCTTTTCCGCGGTCACGAGAACGACGAAATATATATCCTTCCTCACATGCTTGGAATTCCTTTTGAGGATAGCGAAAACTACAGCTATTATACCGACGGCGCGCCGTATTTGCTCTACACGGGCTTTATTGAACCGGGAAGCGAGATCCAAAAGAAGATGGAAGCTTTCTTCCGCAAACGCGGTCAGTTTGAAAAGGGACTCACGGGTAGAATGACGAGCTGCGCGAGTATGTGGGATGAGGCATATTTTGGCGGCTACGGCGACGTATGGTACGTTATGCAGAGCGAGACCTATTGGATAAAGGCGTGGGTAGCGTGTGGTGAATACGAAAAAGCCAAGGAGTCGCCTGATGCTATGCTTTACTACGGAATGACCGAGGAGCACATCGTTGCGGAGCGCTATTGTTCGATAAATCCTTGGTATAACCCTTGGCAACCCAACGGAAGCGGATCTTCAAGAGTGCTTGAGATCATGTTGACGTATTTTGGTAAAAGAGCTTAATCATAGGAGTTTTTTATGAAACGCAGTGATAAGATAAAGCAAGAATTCGTCTCTCCGTCGGCAGAATATCGCGGTAAGCCGTTCTGGTCGTGGAATGGGGAATTGCGTGGCGAGGAGCTTGTCCGTCAGGCACACATTATGAAGGCAATGGGACTCGGCGGATACTTTATGCACTCACGCGCGGGACTTATAACCGAGTATCTCGGTGACGAATGGTTTGAGCTGATAAATCAGGTCGCTGACGCCGCGGAGGCGGACGGGATGGAGGCTTGGCTCTACGACGAGGACAGATGGCCGTCAGGCTCTGCGGGCGGAAAGGTGACTGTTGATCCGCAGTATCGCATGAAGTCGCTTTACGTCTACGAATCGGATATTGACAGAGTAGTGTGGGACGAGCAATCGATATCTTTGTTCGTTGCCAAAATTGACGGAATAAATATCTGGACATACGAAAAGCTTGACAAGATCACCTCGACGGATAAAGCTACAAAGGCACTTACCGAAGCCATTGAAAGACTGTCGGACACTTGCGCCGATCTGCCCGGAAAGTGGCGAGCGCTCCGCTTTGCCATCGTGCCTGATCCGTGCAACTCGAACTATAACGGAACGACCTACATAGATACGATGAGCCGTAAGGCGACCGACAAATTTATCGAAATGACCCACGAGGAGTATCAAAAGCATTGCGGGGACCGTCTCGGCAGAAGCATCAAGGGTATTTTTACCGACGAGCCGCATCGTGGTCATTGTCTCGACAATCGTAGGGAAGTCGACGGAGTCATCTCCTGCGCGATGTGTTGGACCGACGATATTTTCGAGGTATTCCGCAACCGATATGGATACGATCCCGAGCCGATGATCCCCGAGCTTTTCTATCGTCCGAGGGCAGAGAAGGTCGCTCCGATAAAGCTTCATTATATCGACCTTGCCGACTCTCTCTTTCTTGAACGCTTCGCCAAGCCGATCAACGATTGGTGTGAGGAGAACGGCATCATTTTTACAGGTCACGTGCTCCACGAGGACAGCCTTATGAATCAGACCGTTCCCGAGGGCTCGCTTATGCGCTTTTACGAATATATGGGATACCCTGGAATAGACTGTCTTTCCGAGCACAACCGTTGCTATTGGATAGTCAAGCAGTTATCGTCTGCGGCACGTCAGCTCGGCAAAAAATGGCTGCTTTCGGAGCTTTACGGTTGTACGGGCTGGCAATTTAATTTCAAGTCACATAAGGCGGTCGGAGATTGGCAGGCGCTCTTTGGAATAAATCTCCGCTGTCAGCATCTGTCGTGGTACACTATGGAGGGCGAATCCAAGAGAGATTACCCCGCGTCGATACTGCATCAGTCGCCGTGGTATAAGGATTATTCCAAGGTCGAGGACTATTTCGCGCGCTTTGGACTCGTTATGTCAGAGGGAGAAGCCGACTGCGACGTTTTACTTTTAAATCCGATCGAGTCGGTTTGGTGTCAGGCGTATATTGGATGGTCAAATTGGATATACAACGTCTCAGAGGATGTCGCACCGTATGAGCAGAGATATGCGGAGATCTTCCATATTCTCACCGATAATCAGATAGATTTTGACTACGGAGAGGAAGAAATGATGTCGCGTATGGCATCGGTAGAGCTTGACGATAACGGCGAGCCGATCTTAAGGGTCGGAAAAGCCCAGTATCGCGTAGTGATAGTTACAAATATGCTGACTATAAGACCGACAACTCTTGCTCTGCTCAAGAGCTTTATCGAGCAGGGCGGAAAGGTCATATTTGCAGGCGATATTCCTGCATACGTTGATGCTGTAGCCTCCGATGAGCCCCAAAAGCTTTCAAGGTCGTGCAGAGCAATAAATGTAGGCTTTGACGAGCAAGAAATCGTCACGGCAATACGCGAAAATAGTCGCGCTTGTGTAAAGGTTATCAATGCCAGCGGAAATACCGAAAGATCGGTCTTTGCCCAAGTTCGAAAAGATTTTGGCGAGGACGGATATGCCGTTGTCGTTCTAAATACGGATAGAGAATCTCCAAAAGAAAAGCTGACGCTCGCGCTCTCCGTGCCGAAGAACTATTACGTTGAAGAATGGGATCTTGAAACGGGCGAGAGATTTGACGCGTCGATCAGTTCAAAGTATGACGGCGGAGAGATCAGCGTTTACTTTGATCTCGAGGCGGCAGGCACAAGGTGCTTTGTTTTCACTCCCGAAAAAGAGGAGCTTGAGTCGTTCAAGACTTGGGATAACGTGGCAGAGGCTACGATAACGGGAGATTTCGAATATACCGCCGACGAGCCGAACGTCTGCGTTTTAGACTGGGTAAAATGGCGTTGGAAGGACGGAGAGTGGCATGGCGAGACCGAGGTCTTGCGCGCAGACCGTGAGATACGCTCGGATATCGGCATAGAATGGCGCGG
>JAZSGD010000002.1:0-5459 GCA_045532555.1 Eubacteriales bacterium
CAGCGCGCTCCGTAACGTTGTACGCATTTACCCCTACGACGTTGCTCCCGGCGTGGATACAACGGGCGACGGACAGGCGGATGACGGTAGCTTGAGAGGCTCAAGCGAAACGGTAGCAAACCGCATCCGCGACGAAATTCAAGCGCGCGTAAACGAGGCGGGCATTGAAATCATTGAAGCGAGAATTACTTATCTTGCGTACGCCCCCGAAATCGCGGCGGGTATGTTACAACGCCAGCAAGCGTCCGCTATCATTGACGCAAGAAAAATGATCGTAGACGGCGCGGTCGGTATGGTGGAAATGGCGCTTGAAAGACTGAACGAAAATCAGCTTGTACAGCTTGACGAGGAAAGAAAGGCGGCGATGGTATCCAACCTCTTGGTAGTACTTTGCGGTAACCACGACGCGCAACCCGTTGTCAACGCAGGCAATTTGTATTGATAAAAACGAAGGCAGGTATGAAGTATGAACGATAATCAAAAGAAGCAAGTCCCCTTGCGTTTATCGCCAAAGCTCTATAACGCGATTGCGGCGTGGGCGGAAGACGATTTCCGCTCGGTAAACGGTCAAATCGAATACCTGCTTTCCGAATGCGTACGCCAGCGCAAGAAGAACGGAAAATACGTTTCGGACGAGCTGGATATTCCGCCCGAGCTGGATATTGAATAACAAAAGCACTCCCTCTCCGCAAAGAACGGAGAGGGATTTTATATTTCGGTGCAAAAATCATTGACAATTTTTTTTTAGTAGATTATAATAATATAGCAATGCAGGAATATCGAAGCGGTCATAACGAGGCGGTCTTGAAAACCGTTTGGGTGCAAGCCCACGGGGGTTCGAATCCCTCTGCCTCCGCCAAAAACCCAACCAATAGCCCTTGGGCTTTTGGTTGGGTTTTTTACAGAGTCAGAAGGTCCAGAGGACTCCTACTCCAAATTCGCTTGCGAATTTGTGAAAGGGTTCTGATATCCCTCTGCCACCAATAGCCCTTGGGCTTTTGGTTGGGTTTTTACATAAACCACCCACCACAAAAAAGATCATGAAACAAAACGAATCAAACCAAACTCAAATCACCTCGCCCGACGAAAAAAAGAAGCAGCTTTTTCTCGAGCAGAAACGCACTCTTAATATCTTTCTGTCGAACGGCGCAATAACTCAAGCACAGTATAATAAAAGCTACGGAGACCTCGTCGTGCTGATGGGAATGCAGG
The DNA here is from genome assembly GCA_045532555.1 of Eubacteriales bacterium. Classification (GTDB taxonomy): domain Bacteria; phylum Bacillota; class Clostridia; order Oscillospirales; family CAG-272; genus SVTX01. The sequence continues at coordinate 1,213 of JAZSGD010000002.1, forward strand.
ACGTTGCAAAGGAGCTTTAAAAATAAAAACGTAATGGAAACCCATCATAAAAAATCCTCATACCTTAAAGGAGGACAAAAATGATTGAAATAAACGGTGATAAGTGTCACTCTACACTTATGAAGAAGATCACCCCGTCGCTTGCGTATAACGAGAGCGCGGACTATGAGGAGTGGAAAGCGCAGATAGAAGCAAAGCTTCGCGAGCTTACGGGAATAGACCTCATAGAAGAAAACGCGTGCGAGCCTCAGCTTACCATAGAGGAAGATATCCACATGGACGGCTACCGCAGAATACGTTTCGTATTTTACAGTGAGATCGACGCGATGGTTCCTTGCTATCTTCTTATCCCCGATACCAATAAAGAAAAATACCCACTTATGATCACCCTGCAGGGACATACTACGGGAATGCACCTATCCCTCGGCCTTGAAAAATATCCCGGTGACGAGGTGTATTCAACCAATTCCGCGTTTGCGCTTCAGGCAGTCCAGAACGGCTTTGCCGCGCTCTGCATAGAGCAGAGATCAATGGGTGAGCGTAGACCCCCCAACCCTGCAGACAGAGGTCACAACTGCTGCTATCAGACGCATAACGCGTTTATGCTCGGAAGAACTACGATCGGAGAACGTGTGTGGGACGTTAGCAGAGCTCTCGATCTTATGACCGAGTTTGCACAGATCGACACCGAAAGAGTAGGCATCACGGGTAACTCAGGCGGTGGAACCGCAAGCTTCTACGCGGCTTGTCTCGACAAGAGAATCAAGGCTTCGATCCCCAGCTGTGCCTTCTGTCCCTACACCGAATCGATCATGGCAATGCTACATTGCGGATGCAATTACATCCCCGGCGCGTTCAGATATTTCGATATGGAGGATCTCACCTGTCTGATTGCTCCGAGAAAGCTTCTCGTCGTCAACGGCGAGAAGGATGATATCTTCTTGTTCGAGGGCACAAAGCGCGCGTTTGAAACGGTCAAAAAGATCTATGCACGCGAGGGAGCAGAGGATAACTGCAGGCTCATCGCAACACCCGAGGGACATATGTGGGTACCCGAGATCGTTTGGCCCGCAATCCACGAATTCATTAAATTGTAATACATTTTAAGTATATCAAACACTGAAAAGGAGACAAAAAACATGAAAACAAGAAGCTGGTTACAAATGCTTGCGCTGTTGCTTGCGATCGTTATTACACTTAGCGCGTGTAACGTAGGCGGTAATTCCGCGAACGAAACCGAGCAGACCTCCGCCGAAACCACCGTTGCCGATGGAACCACGGCGGGCGAGAATGACACGACCGACGCGGGCGGTGAAACTACGGTAGATGCAACCAAGGAAACTACCAAAGAGGAAACGACCGCAGAGGAAACCACCGAGGAGGAGACCACAGCTAAGGGTCAGCTCGCGGGCTACCGTGGTGAAATATCCCTCAGCATCGATCAGGTCAAGGAGCTCTATACCCTTACCGACGAGTACTTTGAGTCTGCTCTTGCAAAGCTCGCTGAATTCGAGGAGCTTGCAATTGTTGGCGAGGATTCCGAGGCGGTTGACGCGGTCTATCAGGAATTCGAGGATATGTTCTTCCATATCGAGACCCAGGTAAACGTCGCAACTCTGATCTACTATTACAACACCACTATTGAAGAGACCAACGCAGCGTACCTGAACGCAACCGAAAAGTACGGTGATATGTATAACGCGTACGTAGAAAGCTGCAAGAAGGTATACGAAAACTCTCCGATAAGAGACGAGCTCTTTGCGGATTGGACCGAAGAGGAAATAGCAGAGCTTTTCGCTTATTCGCCCGAAATACAGGATCTCAGCCAGAGAAACGAGGAGCTGCTCGTCGAGCTTAACGATCTGCTTGAGGCAGAATTCTACGATCGCTCTGCAGAGATATACGCAGAGATCGTTACGAATAACAACCGTATAGCAGAGCTCAACGGCTATGATAATTACTACGACTACGCTTCGACCGAGATCTACGGCAGAGACTACACCCGTGAGGACATCGTACAGTTCACGGACAACGTATGGAAGACATTCTTCAAAAATATGAACACCCTGTCGAACGACTGGATGGATGCCTACTATGGACTTTCCAACACCAAGGCGAACAAGGTGCGCAGCTTCCTGTACAGCCCCTTTGACAGACAGACCAAGAACTATCTGCAGAGCTACATCGACTCGTACGAGGGAAGTATGCATGAGGGACTCAGCCACATGTTTGAGAATAAAAACGTGCTGTTTGCAGATTCCAGAGATTCGCACCAGTCCGCATTCCAGCTTTATCTGACTGAGCTTGAAAAGCCCTTCTGCCTGTTTGGCTCGAACGGACAGAGCACGTCCACGATAGCTCACGAGATGGGACACTATTATGCGGCTCTGTACAATCCCGACGTTTCCTCCTACGACCTCGCAGAGACCCAGTCTCAGTCCAACGAGCTTCTGCTTCTGAAGTTCCTTGAGGGCGAGCTCAACTCGGATGTATACGAGGTAATCAGAGGATATACCATGTATAACTTTGCCGTTCAGTCGGTAGTCTGCGTAATCATCGATGAGTTTGAGCGCGCAGTATACGACCTTGAAAGCGTAGAGGGCTACACCTCCGAGGACTTTGACGCAATTATGGCAGAGGTCTGCGTTAAGTACGGCGGAGTCGAGATGCTGAGCCAGAACGTAGTTGATATCAACCAGTATTGGAGACAGGTTGCGACCAATTCTCCCGTATATTACATAAGCTACGCAGTATCGATGGTTGCTTCGCTGAGCTTGTATGCTACCGCCGAGGAGGATGAGGCAGCAGCAAGAGAAATTTACAGAATTCTCATTGAGGAGACCGAGGAGAATGAGTCCTTCATGTCTGCGGTAGAAAGATCCGGACTTGACGATCCTTTCCTCCATGAAACCCTCTCGAAGATCATGTCCGTAATGCTTGGCAAATAATATTTGTTGACTTAACGACCGCCTCAAAAGAGGCGGTCGTTTCTGCGTTATTTATCCAAAAAAGGCGATAAAAGGGCGCCGTTTGTTATCAAACTGTAAATAAAGCGTTAATAACACCTGTATTTCGTTGACTTTTCTCTGTACGTGTGATATTATATAGCAAATGACTAAAAAAGGAAGGTAAGAGGAAATGGATGACGGCGATAGTACGGACACTACTTGTATGTGTAATGCCTTAACTGTTGTACGTGCGTTTCATTATATTTCATAAAATGTGCGGCATAGCCTAAGCGATATAGCCTGAAATGATAGGGAGTATCGGTGTAGGTTGTGCTTTTTTGCGTTTTTTCGAAAAATATAAATGAAACTATCAGGAGAACATATTATCATGGATTACATAGGGCCTTTATTATTGCAGGTTTGTCTTATAGCGTTGAATGCGATATTCGCATGTGCTGAAACTGCGTTCTTGTCGATAAATTCGGCAAGGATCGAAAAAATGGTGGAAGAAGGCGACAAAAAGACTAAAAAGAAAGCCAAAAAGCTCCAGAAGCTTACCAAGGATTCTTCCAAATTTCTTTCAACTATACAGGTAGCAATAACCCTCGCGGGATTTTTGGGATCTGCGTTTGCTGCAGATACCTTCTCTGAGCCGCTTTCGGCTCTTATTGTAAAGATCGATTGGATCGCGGCACACGGAATCACCGCGGGTCAGATCGAGCCTGCGTGCGTAATAGTGATCACGCTGGTTCTGTCCTTCTTCAGCATAGTGCTCGGAGAGCTCGTGCCCAAGAGAATGGCGATGAAGAATGCCGAAAAGGTGTCGCTTGCACTTTCGGGCTTTATACGCTTCACGTCTTGCATCTTTGCTCCGTTCGTATGGGTGCTTACAAAGACCACAAACGGAATACTCCGTATGTTTGGCATCAATCCTCACGAGGAGGAGGAGGCCGCAAGCGAGGAGGAGATCCGAATCATCCTTGACACCAGCAGTGAAAAGGGAACGATCGACAGTATGGAGAACGAGATGATACAGAACATCTTCGAGTTCGACGATATACTGATCTCCGAGGTCTGCACGCATCGTCGCGAGGTCGATATGCTCTATAAAGAGGACTCGCTCGAGGAGTGGAGAGAGAAGATCATTCAGTCAAGACACGGATTTTACCCCATCTGCGGTGAGGATGCCGACGATATCGTGGGAGTTCTGAATATCAAAAAATTCTTCCGTGCAGAGTGCGAAAGCATCGAGGATGCGATCGCAAAGGCGGCGGAAAAGCCTTATTTCGTGCCCGAAAA
>JAZSGD010000276.1:0-2458 GCA_045532555.1 Eubacteriales bacterium
ATGTCTATTTTGAGGTCGTCCTTCTTACTCATAGTAACAGCCCTCCTTTTCAAGCTCTTTTTTCAGTTCGCTTCGCATATCCTTTAGCTTTCGGTATACGGTATTGTCACTCGTTCCAAGCATTTTGGCGATGCCTGCGACAGAATCGGAGTAATAATACCGACAGACAAAGATAAAGGAATCTCTGTCGGAAAGCGCGCGCAAAAATTTATTTAGCACAACGCTGATGCTTCTTATCATATACTCCTCTTCCACCGTGTTTCCGCCGCCGACACATTCGTCAAGCTCGTCAAGCGAGACCATAAGCTCGGACGGGATACGTCTTGCCGCGGTCTGTTTTCTGAATTTTTGGAGTGCGAAGTTTCTCGTTATCTTCGCCAAAAAGACCTGAAACGCGCTCGGGCGCTTCGGTGGGATCGAATTCCACGTGCCAAGATAGGTATCGTTGAGGCACTCCTCGCTGTCCATATCGTCACGCAGGATGTTGTAGGAGATCGTATACAGATATCTTCTGTACTTTACGTCGGTCTCCTTGATTGCTTGCTCATCTCTGTCCCAATAAAGAGCGATGATCTCCTCGTCGGTCAGAATCTTCGTTGGATTTTTCGTGTTGTTTTCGCTCATTTTAATTTCCATTCCGCCGCCATCGGCGGCACAAATATTAATTGATGAATTTTGCCCAAAGGTCAAATTTCGTACGTGTTACCGCACAGGCGGTGTAGTAAGCTTCCATTCTACGCCTTGCGGTATATCTCCCCGTCAGATGGGAGCACCCTTCACGCAACTTTCGGTTGAGTTTTCATTCTTCCTCATAATATAAGATGCATTTTTTTTGCATTTGTGTCACATTTTATATTAATTTTATCATATTTATTTCTAAAAAACAATCTTTTTTCCAAAAAGCGTTATTTTTGTCGAAAAGTGCATAGGCGTGCGGCGGGAAAGCCTTGACAGGTCGGGCTTTCCGTGGTATACTGATACCGTTAAAGGCTATATAACTGAAAGGAAAAGAAATATGAATACAACCGAAGCACTTGAACAGTTTTATTCTTGGCAGGCAAAGCTCAGCGCGTATAATCACGCTATGTCTCTGATATATTACGACGGCGCAACTGTCGCACCCAAGGGCACGGCTCAAAATCGCGCCCGCGCACTCTCCGTGCTCAGCGAGGAGACCTACAAGCTTTCAACGAGCGAAGACACTCTCTCCCTGCTCTCTTATCTTGACGAGCACCGCGGCGAGCTTGGAGAAAAGGATGCGCGTGCAGTCTATCTTGCGCTCAAGGACATAAAGGAAATGAAAAAGATCCCTATGGACGAATATATCGCGTATCAGGAGCTTATGGTCGAGGCGGACGACATCTGGCACAGAGCCAAGGAGGAGAGCAACTTTGAGCTCTTCCGCCCCGTGCTTGAAAAAATATTCGACACGCAGAAAAGATTTGCTAATTACTGCGCCCCCGAAAAGCACCCCTACAACTATTGTCTCGACAAATACGAGGAGGGCTTGACGATGGACGAATGTGACAGGTTCTTCTCTGCCCTCAAGGAAAAGATCATTCCTCTCATAAATAAGATATCCTCTGCAAAACAGGTCGACGACTCCTGCATAAAAGGAAACTTCAGCGAGCTTGAGCAGGAAAAGTTCTCATACGAGCTGATGAAGATAATGGGCATCGATCTCGATCACTGCGGTCTTGGCACGACCGAGCACCCCTTTACGACGAGTATCGGCTCTCACCACGACGTTCGAATCACCACGAATTACGACCCGTCGAACCTTTCGTCTTCTATGTTCAGCGTCATTCACGAGGGCGGTCACGCGCTCTACGATATGAATTCTGACGACGAGCTCGCTTACACTCTGCTTGACGGCGGTGTTTCGATGGGCATTCACGAGAGCCAGAGCCGTTTTTACGAAAATCTGCTCGGCAGAAGCCGCGAATTCGTAGGATACGTTTTCCCCAAGGCGCAGGTGTGCTTCCCCGAACAGCTTAAGGACTACACTGCGGACGATTTTTACAAGGCGATCAATCTCGTCACCCCCTCGCTTATCAGAACAGAGGCGGACGAGGTCACCTACTGCCTGCACGTTATGGTTCGCTACGAGCTTGAAAAGAGAGTGATGTCGGGCGAGCTTGAGGTAAAGGATCTTCCTCTCGAGTGGAACAGACTCTACAAGGAATATCTCGGAGTTGACGTTCCCGACGACAAGCGCGGTGTGCTTCAGGACAGTCACTGGTCGGGCGGCGGCATCGGATACTTCCCCTCTTATGCACTCGGCAGCGCGTACGGTGCGCATCTGCTTCACAAGATGAAGGAGACCGTAGACGTTGAAAAGTGTCTCTCTGAAGGCAACTTTGCGCCCATCAACGAGTGGAATCACGAGCACATCTGGATGCACGGATGTCTTTTCGAGCCCTCCGAGCTGCTTGAAAACGCACTCGGCGAAGGCTTC
>JAZSGD010000159.1:0-17696 GCA_045532555.1 Eubacteriales bacterium
CGGTCGGCTCTCAGTATGTTTCAGCACGCGCTTATTCCGAAAGGGCTTAAGGCAAGCGGACAAAGCTGGGCGGCGGCGCTTTCCTCGTACGGCGCGCTTCACGGCATGGCTCTGCCCGTTGTTCTCTTTCCATCTGCATTCGTTTCGGCTTTTGCAGGTCTTCTTATTCCCGAGGTAAGCGAATGCTGTGTGCAGAATAACAACGAAAGACTGAAACGTGTTTCATATCGCGCTTTGACGCTATCGTTGATCTTTTCGGTTGGTGTGGCGGGAATTATGCTGTTTTTTTCCAACGAGCTCGGTATGCTGATATACAACAACGAGGAGACAGCGTTATATATCCGCGTGCTTGCGCCTCTCGTTCCCGTTATGTATATTGACAGCGCTGTAGACGCTATTCTCAAGGGCACTGGACATCAGGTCTATTCGATGAACGTCAACATTGCCGACACTCTGACCGCCTGCATTTTTGCTCTCACTCTGATTCCGATGATCGGTATATGGGGCTACGTGATCTCGATATACGCGACCGAGATACTCAACACGTCGCTCAGCCTCGGGAAAATGATCTCTGTAAGCAGGATCAAGCCACGAGTGATCCATCAGGTAGCTATGCCGATAATCTGTATCGTGGGCGCAACGAACGCCGCAAAGCTTATACTTATTGCTCTGCCTTGGAATTTTAGTGGCGTATTTGAGCTTGTTTTCGGCATTTTGCTTACTCTTGTCTTATACGTTGGTCTTTTGTTTGTCACGCGGACAATAGGTACGGATGAGGGCGAGTTTTTATACGCTTCTCTACTAAGTGAAAAGAGCTACGACAGAAAATTCAGAGCGATTCAATAACAAAATCCCCGTAAGTTTTACACTTACGGGGATTTTGTAACTATAATTAAATTGACGAGTATAAACTGAAGTTAAAAGCGCAACTTGTTTACCGTGTCTTTAATACAGTTTTACTGAGCAGAGCGTCTTGCTTCGAAGCACTTACTGCAGTAAACGGGTCTGTCGCTGGAAGGCTGGAAAGTAAGCTTAGCCTCGCCGCCGCATTCGCTACATGTAGCGATGAAGTACTGACGCTCGCCTCTTTCTGCATTCTTTTTCTTGTCGCGGCAAGCCTTGCAGCACTTGGGCTGGTTCTTGAAGCCCTTTTCAGCGTAGAAAGCCTGTTCACCAGCGGTGAATACGAACTCCTGACCGCAATCTCTGCAGGTAAGGGTGATGTCCTCGTATACTACCTCGGTAACCTCTTCCATACCTTCAACTTTTACTTCATTTTCGCACATTGTCATTTTACCTCACTTTGATTTGTAAGTTTCCCGTCACTCCGCTTTTACAGTGAGGGGAAAATATATAATAAACTCTCTTTGAGAATTTATTCAAAATTGTTCTGATCGGAGAGCTTTGAGCGCAGCTTTCTTCTGATGCGGTATATCGCATTCGATACCGATCTTGAATCTGCTTCTCCGATGGTTACGGCGATCTCTGATGCCGACATACCCGAAACGTAGAGCCACCAGACACGATTTTCATAATCCGAAAGGCTCTTTTTTATGGTTCGCATAAGCTCTTGGGCATTTTCCTTATCCACAAGCGACTGCAGCGGGTCGCTGCCCTCTGCCGCAGAGTTTTCGGCAAGCTCAAGAGGAATTACGGTCTTCTTTTTTCTTCTTAAATAAGAACGAACGAAGGAAACAAGTCCGTTTCCTATACAGATCTTCGCGTAAAGCCCGAATTCTACACCCTCCGCGGTGCAATCGTAATTGCAGACAGCGTTTCCGAAAATGGACGTTGCCTCACCACGCAGATCCTCAACATCCTGTGCGGACATATCCGCTAAAGTGTGCTTTGCGATCTGACTTTCAATAAGAGGGGTATATCTCCGCTTCAGCTCCACAAAGGCATCCTGACTTCCCTCTCTTGCATGTGTTATCAGCTCGTTAAGTGTGTCTGCGCTTTCAAAAAGGCTGTCCTGACTATTCTTGTTCATTTTACCTCTTTAGATTAAATAAAAACCTATACGTCACAATAATTATAACATTAACCGCGATTTTGGTCAACAGTTTTTTTTCGTCAAGGATTTGTACAATTTGACACAATTCGTTTACCTATGGTCACTTTTGCACAAAAAGGCATTTGCACTTTTGTGCACAAAAATCACATCACAAAAAATAAATGTGATTTTTGCACAAATAAGTTCAAAAAAGTTTGTTAAATATTACTTTCAAATACCTACAACATTATTATCGGTTAACAAAAAGCGCCTCAAGAAGAGGCGCTTTTTTGTGCATAATGTCAATTGAATATAAAATTAATATTTCCCGACAAAAGAGCCATAACTCCCTTATAGACGACCTCGGGGTGATCGCGGAAGTTATCTTCCATTCGCTGAGCTCGGTTGGCGGTGTCGACGACCGTGCTGTTCTGCATTATCGTGACTCCGTTTTCCTTGATTATGCAAACGACGTTATATCTGCCGTCGTCTCGTTTCTCCACCCTGCTTGAGACCTTGATATTTCTCTTTTTGAAGTCGAGGTAGCGCAGAGCACACTCAAGGCTCTTATCAAGGAGCGACGAGAGGATCTCACTATGAAGCTCGGTCGCCACTATTCTTCCCTTATCGGTGACAGTGTACATCGGGTCACCTGCCTCGTTCTTACAAGCCTCGTTGACAAGCTCTGCATCGAGCATCTCGTGGAACGACTCTGCAAAATCGAGGTACATAACGTAGTCGTTTTGCATAACGATATCGTTGAGTGTGACGTAGTCAAGCGGATAATTTATATTCTGCATAAGGTAAAGCACAAATATCTTTACGTTTCTTTTATCTCTGATGCGCGCGCCCATTTGGTTCTTTTTCCTCCAAAAATGATGTGACTCATATATTCTACCACACTTTTGCATTTTTTTCAAGAGTAACTGTTGCTTTTTTTAAAAAAATATGGTATACTGTTTTTTGTATATTATTTTATTTGTTCAAAACAGATCAAGGAATGGTAAAATCATGGTTAACGTTGCAATTCTTGGCTTTGGTGTCGTCGGATCCGGTGTCGCCGAGGTCCTGACACAAAACAAAAGCATAATCGAAAAAAAACTTGACAAGGAGATCAATATCAAATATATTCTCGATCTGAGAGAATTCCCCGGAAATCCCTTTGAGAGCCTTGTTATACACGACTTTAATATTATTCTGAACGATCCCGAGGTCTCGGTAGTTGCCGAGATGATGGGCGGCTCACACCCCGCTTACGATTTCTCCAAGGCTTGTCTTGAGGCGGGAAAGAGCGTGGTTACCTCCAACAAGGAGGTCGTTGCTAACTTCGGCGCAGAGCTGCTTGAAATCGCAAAGGCGCACGGCGTTGCTTATCTTTTCGAGGCGAGCGTGGGCGGCGGTATTCCGATCATTCGTCCTATGTGCAACGATCTTGCTTCCAATAATATTACCGAGATCAGCGGTATACTCAACGGAACTACCAATTATATTCTCACAAAGATGACCACGGAGGGCGCTGCATTCGCCGACGTGCTAAAGGACGCTCAGGACAAGGGCTATGCAGAAAGAAATCCTGCGGCGGACGTTGAGGGTCTTGACGCGGCAAGAAAGATCGTTATTCTCGCGGCGCTTGCTTTTGGCAAATCGATCTCGCCGAATGACATTTACGTTGAGGGTATCACAAATATTGCAACCTCCGACGTCGAGATGGCTAATAGCTTCGGATACGCTATAAAGCTTATCGGTCACGCGAAGAAGGTAGACGGCAAGATACTTGCTATGGTCTCCCCCAGACTTGTGCCCCACTCCAATCCCCTTTCGGGAATCAACGGCGTGTTCAACGGAATTCTGCTTGGCGCGGATATGGTTGGTGAGGTCATGTTCTACGGTCCCGGCGCAGGCAAGCTCCCCACGGCAAGTGCGGTCTGCGCGGATATCGTTGACGCGATCGCGCACGCTGACGGCTCGATCAAGCTTCCCGAATTCAAGATCGCAGAGGCTTCGGATATTGCCGACATTGAATCTTACGCTTGCAAGAGATTTTTCGTGTTTGAAAAATGCCCCGAGTGCGCGCTTGACGTCAAGACTGCAGAAAAATGCTTCGGTCCTATTTCCGATTTTGCAATTTACGGAGACAAGGTCGCGCTTATTACGGGCGAAATGACCGAAAAGGATGCGTCTGTGCTTTGCGCGAAGCTTAACGGCTGCAAGGCTTATCGCTTACTGTAATTTCTGAAAGGCTTGGTAAATATTTTTGAATAAAAAGAATAACAAGGGCTGTGCTTCTGGAATACTCGGAACGCTCGGCGTAATTCTCGGAGTTGCGGTTTACGCAGTATTATCTTCTCTGCTGAATCGACTTTTTGTCGGCATCAGACTTGGAAACGACGTGGCATGCGCACTGTTACCTATGACATTGACAGGAATTACGGTTGCATTCGTGCTTTACGAGGTGATATTTGTAGTCTGGCAGGTCAAGCTCTCGCAGATAGCCTCTAAAAACGGCGACGGTTCGAAGATGGACAAAATATTCAAGCTTGTGGCGGTCGGTTGTATCTCTGCTTCACTTCTCTTTTCCATTTTCGCCGCAAACACGTACACCGAGCTTCGCGAGGATTCGATCTCAAAGGTCTGCTTCGTGACCACAAAGGAATACAAGTGGGAAGATAAAAACGACGTTATGAGATATTCCTTAGCATGTGACGAGAACGGCGGTCTTACCTTCAAGATAACGATGAAGGACGGCGAAGTGATCGATCTTTTCGGTTCTGTGACATCTCTGTCGGACTCGTTCAAGGAAAAATATAACACCGACAAGGTCAATCTGCTCGCTTATGCCGCGCATCTTGCCGAAGAATTCGACAACAGCGGATTTATCATTGAAAAAAGCGTCACAGATGCGAGCAAAAAGAATGCCGAAGGTTTTTACAAAGAAGATTATCCCGAGATATGGGAACAGATTGAGATAATTATTTCCGATTGATATAAAACAAGCCGTGTGCAAAAATCACACGGCTTGTTATTTGTTATTTACCTTTTATCTTTTTCCAATATTCCTCTGCCGCTTTTTCGGTCTTGTTGTCTCCGTAGAAATAGTATTTCTTGTTCTTTATATCATCGGGCAGGTATTGCTGCTCGACGTAGCGGTTCGGGTAGTCGTGGGGGTATTTATAGCCCTTGAAAAGCGGACTTTGGAGGTGGATGGGAGGAGTTAATCCCTTACCTGCTCTGACGTCCTCGAGCGCGGTATCGACCGCGAGATGCTGGGTATTGGATTTCGGAGCAGTCGCAAGCATTATTGCCGCGTGTCCAAGCGGTATTCTTGCCTCGGGTAGACCGAGCTCACGCGCCGAGTCGCAGCACGCCTTGACTATGACCGGCGCGATAGGGTACGCAAGTCCAATATCCTCGCTTGCTATGACCTGCAATCTGCGACAGAGTGAGATAATATCTCCCTGCTCTACCATTTTCGCGACATAGAATGCCGCCGCGTCGGGATCGGAGCCGCGGATAGATTTCTGCAGACAACCGAGCATATCGTAATGCACGTCGTCGTTATAGTTTCCAACTCCGTAGTTGAACTGATCTGCATCGGCGGGGGTTATCTCGTTATCTGCTGAAAAATACGCGTTTTCAAAGAGTCCGATGGCGCGGCGCACATCTCCGCCAGCCGCCTTGGCGATATATTCCGCTGTCTTTTCGGATACGGTCTTTTGCGCCCCATTTTCGTTATTGAGATAGTCAAGCGCGCGATAAAGCATTTTTGCACACTCGCTTGCCTCGACAGGCTTGAACTCAAAGAGCGACGAGCGTGAGATTATCGCGTTATATATGTAGAAATGCGGATTTTCGGTCGTTGACGCGATAAGAGTTACTCTGCCATCCTCGATATATTCGAGCAGAGACTGCTGCTGTTTTCTGTTAAAATACTGGATCTCATCGATATACAGAAGCGTTCCATTCGAGCCGAAAAGACTTGCCGAGCCTGCAAGGACCTCCTTTACGTCGGAGAGAGATGCGCTTGTGGCATTCAGGCGGTGAAAGTCCATTCCCGACTGCTTTGCAATTATCGATGCGGCGGTTGTCTTTCCAGTACCGGGGGGACCGAAAAAGATCATATTCGTGATCCTGCCGCCGTTCATCATCCTGCGGATGACTCCGCGCTCACCGAAAAGGTGCTTCTGACCTGCTATATCGTCTATTGTTTGCGGACGAAGAATGTCCGCAAGCTGTGCGTTTCTCATTTCGTTTCTTCCTTTTTTATTCAAATACTCCCGCAGAGAGATATCTTTCTCCCGTGTCGGGCAGGATTACTACTATTTTTTTTCCTTCATTTTCGGGGTCTGCCGCAATCTTACGCGTTGCCGCGAGTGCTGCTCCCGACGAGATGCCGACGAGCAAGCCGTCAAGCCTTGCGATCTCTCTTGTGCATTCGTATGCTTCGTCGTCGGTGACAGTCACTATCTCATCGATGACCGACCTATCGAGAGTCTCGGGGAGGAAACCCGCTCCGATGCCCTGTATCTTATGGGCGCCTGATCTACCTTCGGTAAGATAAGGTGAGGCAGACGGCTCAACGCCGATCACTTTGATATCGGGGTTTTGATCCTTAAGATATCTTCCCGTGCCGCTGATCGTACCGCCCGTGCCAACACAAGCAACAAGAATATCGACCTTACCGTCGGTGTCCTGCCATATTTCAGGTCCAGTGGTCTTATAATGGGCTTCGGGATTTGAGAGATTTGTAAACTGACCTACGATCATTGAATTTGCGATGCTGCGCTCTAGCTCCTCTGCCTTTTGGATCGCGCCCTGCATACCGAGTGCGCCGTCCGTGAGCACTAGCCTTGCACCGTACGCGGACATAAGTGCCCTGCGCTCCTTTGACATCGTATCGGGCATAACTATGATGAGCTTATATCCCCTTGCGGCACAAAGGGCGGCAAGTCCGATACCCGTATTTCCCGAGGTCGCCTCGATGAGCGTACTGTTCTTTGTCAGTTTGCCCTCTTTTTCGTATTTTTCGATCATTTCCCTTGCAACGCGGTCCTTAACCGAGCCTGCGGGGTTGAAAAACTCGACCTTGGCATATATTTTCGCCGCAAATGCAATTTTTTTCTCAAAATTTGTCAGCTCAAGCAACGGAGTGTTGCCAACGAGGTCAAAGACGGAGTTACGTATCTTCAAATCAGCACCCTCTTTCATACTATTTACAAATTATATCACATAACCCTGATTTTGTCAATCGCGGCGCTGAAATCCCTTAATGTTTTTCATTATTTTCGGCAAACTTCTTGATTTTATAAAGGCTACGTGATATAATTACAAATGTTGATACTTTCTGAAGGGAAAATTTGGTATGAAATCATTTAAGATCATTGCATTGGTATTAGCCTTGGCTACGTTGTTTGCTTGCGTTTCCTGCGACAGTTCGAAAAACAAGAACGAGGAGACTACTGTTGAGTCTAATAATGAAACTAATAATGAAACAACAGTTGAAACTACAGAGGCTACAACCGAAACTACTGCACAAGAAACTACCGAGACCGTTGAGGAAGAAACCTTTGAAACCGAGATACGTGAAGATTATGCCAGCTTCTGCAGTTATAAATCTGACGTTCCCAGCTTTAAACCCATATCGGCATCCTCCTCTTGCGCTATGTCGTTTACCGTACCCAACGGCTACATTACGGAACTTGCGTTGCGTTTGGTCGCAGGCGACAAGTACATAGATACTAACTTTGTTATCACTATTTATAACTTTACCGGTGATTTCAAGGAAACTGTTGCAACCGAGCCTATCCGTTCCGAAAAGGTTGGAACTATCTTCCAGACCTACACCCTTACTTTCGAGAAGGGTGAAATTGGCGAGGGTGATTATCTTGTAGTCGTTACCAGTGAAGCGGAGGCCGAATCCGAATCGCTGATCGTTGGAAACAGCTGGGGTAAAAGAACTTTGCCTGAGGAGTATGCCGATTATAATTTTATATTCTATGATAACGGAAAACCCTCCAAGTCGAGAGCCTTGTACGGAGGATTCAATATCGTACACGAGGTTCGCAAGGAAAGCGACGATACTCCTGAGGATATCGTAACAGAAAAAGACCCCGAGAACGTTGCAAAGGTGATCATTCTTTCGGGTCAGTCGAATGCAGTGGGAACGTCCGTAAACTATTCCCTGCAGCAGAAGATCGGCAAGGATGAATATTCGAAGTATTCGGCAGGATTTCCTAACGTAAAGATACTTTTCTACAATGAATGCCTGGACGCGAGTGGTAAAGTGGTCTTCTCTCAAAAGTCTGCTTCGTTTGTTGATGTAAAGCCAGGACAGGGTGTTAACCTCACTATGTTCGGCCCCGAGCTTGGTCTTGCCACTTACCTTTCCGAGACCTATCCCGACGAGACCTTCTACATAATCAAGTGTGCCACTGGCGGCGCTACGCTGCACGGTCACTATAATCCCACGACCGAAGGAACAGAATCCAACGAATGCTTGATCACACTTGACCAGCAGATTGAAAATGGTCTTCAACTTCTTGAAGATCAAGGCCTTACTCCAAAAATAGTCGGTATGCTCTGGATGCAGGGAGAGTCCGACTCCAATCTTGCTTCTCAAGCATACAGCTATTATGAACTTGAAACGGCCCTGATTGCTCACATTCGTGAAAAGTACGCAGATTACGCGTCCGTACGCGGTATCGCTTTCATCGACGCAGCTATCTCCAACAGCGGTATGTGGAGCAACTACTTGGCGCTGAATTACTCCAAGATATTGGTGTCCAGAGATTCACACCTCAATTATTATATTGATACTAACGCTCACGGTCTGACTACTCTTGAAGAAAACACAGACTACGCACATTACGATTCTACTTCTATGCTTTTGCTCGGTCAGTTATTTGGCCAAGCGCTGTCGGAAGCAATAGATTAATTGCATTAATATAAATGCACAAAAAGCACAAAAAGGATTGCAATTCTTTTTGTGCTTTTTGCTATTTTTGCGATTTTTTTGTAAAACTTCTTGACATTTTTCTATATTATGGTATAATAATTTCGGTTAGCGGATGCTAACTTGCGTAACGGTGCGGAAGAAATGAATTTGCTATTTTAACTTCCCAGCCCTTATTAATACGGATCTATCAAGGAGAATGCGGCAATGAAAACTTTGAAGGAAGTCAGAGTCGGTGAAACGGTAAAGGTAGTCAAGATTTACGGCGAAGGTGCACTCAGACGCAGGATCATGGATATGGGCATTACAAAAGGCGTCGAGATCTACGTTCGCAAGGTTGCTCCCTTGGGTGATCCCGTTGAGATCAACGTTCGCGGCTACGAGCTTTCATTGCGTCGCGCTGATGCTGAAATGATTGAGATAGAATAAGATATCCGGGGATCTGTCCCCTGATATTTTTTGGCACGAAGTTAGCGTTCGCTAACTTCAAAAGCAAAAACTTACAGAAAGGCATTTTTACTGTTATGAGTATTAGAATCGCTCTTGCAGGTAACCCCAATTGCGGCAAAACGACCTTGTTCAACGCGCTCACCGGTGCAAACCAATACGTTGGGAACTGGCCCGGTGTTACCGTTGAGAAAAAGGAAGGAAATCTCAAAGGATACGACGGAATTATCGTTACCGATCTTCCCGGTATATATTCCCTCTCTCCTTATACACTTGAGGAGGTAGTTGCAAGAAATTATCTCGTGGGAGAGCGCCCTGATGCCATCCTCAACATTGTTGACGGAACTAATCTTGAAAGAAATCTTTATCTGACCACTCAACTGACCGAGCTTGGAATTCCCGTTGTCGTTGCCATAAATATGATGGATATAGTCCGTAAAAAAGGGGATCAGATAAATATCGAGGATCTCAGTAAGGGGCTTGGCTGCAGAGTCGTTGAAATATCTGCGCTTAAGGGTGACGGAACTCTCGTGGCGGCAGAGGAGGCTATAAAAGCCGCTGAAAGTGGCAAGACCTTTCCTATGCACACCTTCTCGGGAGCAGTTGAGCACGCGATAGCTCATATCGAGGAGGCGGCAGTACATTCCCTGCCCGAAGAACAACAGAGATGGTACGCGATCAAGATCTTTGAAAGAGATGAAAAGGCGGTGGAGTCGCTCGGTCTTTCTGCGGAGATGCTTGCTCACATTGAAAAAGACATTGCTGCCGCCGAACGTGAGCTTGACGACGATGCAGAGGCAATAATAATCAACGAGCGTTACTCTTATATAGACCGTTTGATCAAAAAATGCTATAAAAAGAAAAACGAAGGCAGACTTTCTACCTCGGACAAGATAGACAAGATCGTTACCAACAGGATACTGGCTCTGCCTATCTTTGCTTTGGCTATGTTTTTGGTCTATTTCCTTTCTATTGGATCTATCGGCAGCTTCACCACCGTTTTTATGAATGACGGATTGTTCGGCTCGTTTGCTGAAGCCGCGGCTGCGGGTGACCTTCCCTCGTGGATGGGCTCGTGGGTCAGTATTCCTGAGCTTCTTGATATGGCGCTCTTGGATCAAGCGGGCGATCCTGTTATCTTCCCCTGGCTCTACTCGCTTATTATGGATGGCATCGTAGGCGGCGTTGGCGCAGTTCTCGGCTTCGTTCCCCAGCTTCTCGTTCTCTTTATTCTTCTTTCCTTGCTCGAGGATTGCGGATATATGGCTCGTGTTGCCTTTATTATGGATCGCCTTTTCCGCAAGTTCGGTCTTTCGGGCAAATCCTTTATTCCTATGCTCGTCGGCACGGGCTGTAGCGTTCCCGGCATCATGGCATCGAGAACTATCGAGCAGGACCGCGACAGAAAAATGACTGTTATGACTACGAGCTTTATGCCCTGCAGCGCAAAAATGCCTATCGTTGCGTTAGTCGCCGGCGCATTTTTCAGTGACGGCTGGCTCGGCGGCGCTTGGGTTGCTACCTCGGCGTATTTTATGGGTGTTGCTGCCGTTGTCATTTCCGGTGTGATACTCAAAAAGACGAAGCCCTTTATCGGTGATCCTGCTCCGTTCGTTATGGAGCTACCTGCATATCACGCCCCAGTTGCAAGCAACGTGATGCGATCTACTTGGGATCGCGGTTGGTCATTTATCAAGCGTGCGGGAACGGTTATCCTTGCCGCAAGTATCATTATCTGGACCCTTAACAGTCTTTCATTTGAAGGCGGCTTACACTACATTACCGAGGAACTCGGCGGTGCGTCTATCCTTGAGGTCATTGGAAGTGCAGTTGCTTGGATCTTTGCTCCTCTCGGATTTGGAACCTGGCAGGCAGCCGTGGCTACAATTCTCGGTCTGGTTGCCAAGGAAGAGGTCGTTGGTGTATTTGGCTCTCTTGGGTATGCCAATTCAGAGCAAGCGATCGTTTCGGTGCTTTCGGGCAACGCGCTCGCAGGCTTCTCGTTTATGATGTTCAATCTTCTCTGTGCTCCCTGCTTTGCGGCTATGGGCGCTATAAAGAGAGAGATGAACAACGGCAAGTGGACTGCATTTGCTATCGGTTATATGTGTGTATTCGCATACGCGTGCTCCCTTATCGTATATCAGATCGGCGCTTGGTTTATCGGTGCGGGCAGCATTATAGGTACCATTGCGGCGGCTGCAGTGCTTGCATTTATGATCTACATGCTCGTTCGTCCAGCTAAAAAGGCTTTAAGCAAATAAAAATTCTTTAAAAGGAGGATAAACTTATGTGGTTATCATATCTTTTGATCGGTGTTATTGCCGCGGCATTTATATCGATAATTGTCGTTGGCGTGATAAATAAGAAAAAAGGCAAATCCTCCTGCTCCTGCGGCGGAAACTGCGGTGCTTGCGGACTTTGCAACAGTCAAAAAGAATACGACAAGCAATAATTTTTACAATTACAGAGCTCTTTTCGGAGGGCTCTGTTTTATTTTGGGAATACTATTAAAGAAAAACAGAATATAATTACTTTAATTGGACAAATATTTTTCACATTTATATAACAAACTATTTTCACATTAAATCGCAAAGCATTGTTGCTTTTGCAGACATTTTATGGTATAATTATCCAAAGAGCCTTTTTTTGTAAGAAATGGCTTGATTCATGCTTTCATTTAGCTAAAAATGAAAAATTTGGAGGAAAATCAATGAAATTTTATTGCGAAGACAAAGAAACTGTCTTACGTGAGCTTAATGCTTCATCCGACGGTCTGACCTCGGCAGAGGCTGAAAAGCGACTTGCCGAAAACGGCAAAAACAAGCTTGTAGAGGCCAAAAAGGAATCCATGATCGTCAGATTCTTCAAGCAGCTCGCCGAGCCTATGACCATCATTCTTCTCGTTGCTGCGGCTATTTCCGCAGGCGTCGAGATCTATAACGGTGTGGCAAGCGGCCACTGGGAGTTCCCTGCTGACGTCGTTATCATTCTCGCCGTAGTGCTTATAAACGCGATTCTCGGTGTTCTTCAGGAAAGCAAGGCAGAAAAGGCTATCGAGGCTCTACAGGCAATGTCTAAGGCGCAGAGCAAGGTAATTCGTGACGGTAAGCAGATAAGCATACCTAGTGAGGACCTTGTAGTTGGTGATATTATAGTTCTTGAGGCGGGTGACGCAGTTCCCGCAGATGCTCGTATCATTGAGTGCGCTTCTATGAAGATAGAGGAAGCTGCCCTCACGGGTGAGTCTGTTCCCGTTGACAAAAAGGTCGAGACGCTTGTCCCCGGTCAGAACGGTGACGTTGCTCTCGGCGACCGTAAGAATATGGTATTTATGGGCTCTACCGTCGTTTACGGACGCGGCAAGGCGGTCGTTGTTGCAACAGGTATGGATACCGAAATGGGTAAGATCGCAGACGCGCTTGCACAGGCTGAAGAAGGTAAGACCCCTCTTCAGATCAAGCTCGCAGGTCTTTCCAAGATCCTTACATGGCTCGTTATCGGCATCTGTGTAGTAATATTCGGTGTTCAGCTCATTCGTGACGGAATAGGCTTTGAGCCTATCCTCAATTCCTTTATGATAGCTATTTCCCTTGCTGTTGCGGCTATCCCCGAGGGACTTGCTACCGTCGTTACCATCGTTCTCTCTATCGGCGTAACAAATATGTCCAAGAGAAATGCGATCATCCGTAAGCTTACCGCAGTCGAAACTCTCGGCTGCACACAGATAATCTGCTCTGACAAGACGGGTACTCTTACACAGAACAAGATGACCGTCGTTGATCACTACGGAGATAACGAAAAGCTCCTTGCAAACGCTATGTCTCTCTGCTCTGACGCAGAATTTGACGAGGAGGCAAAAACCGCAGTCGGTGAACCTACCGAGGCGGCTCTCGTTAACTACGCAGAGAAGCTTGAGCTTTCAAAGAACGTTCAGAAAAACATCTTCGTTCGTGTAGGCGAAGTTCCCTTCGATTCGGGAAGAAAGATGATGTCCACTGTACACAAGACCGCCGACGGTGTGATCGTACAGTTCACAAAGGGCGCTCCCGACGAGCTCCTTAAGCGTTGCACAAAGACGCTTGTAAACGGTGAAGTCGTAGAGCTTACAGACGCACTCCGTCAGGAGATCCTCGCGGCTAACAAAGCTATGGCAGACAAGGCACTCCGCGTTCTTGCGGCTGCAAAGAAGGATCTTGACAAAGAGCCTGCCGAATACACCAGCGAAGCTGTTGAAAACGACCTTTGCTTCGTAGGTCTTGTAGGTATGATCGACCCTGTTCGTCCTGAGGTTAAGCCCGCTATCGACGAGTGCAGAAGCGCAGGTATTCGTCCTATAATGATCACGGGCGACCACAAAGATACTGCGATCGCGATCGCGATGCAGCTTGGTATCATTACCGATCCTTCGCAGGCGATCACAGGAGCAGAGCTTGACGATATCTCCGACGAGGAGTTCGAGACCGCAGTTGAAAAATACAGCGTATATGCACGCGTTCAGCCCGAGCATAAGACCAGAATCGTCAATGCTTGGCGTAAAAAAGGCATGGTAACAGCTATGACCGGTGACGGCGTAAACGATGCTCCTTCTATAAAGAATGCGGACATCGGTGTCGGTATGGGTATCACGGGTACAGACGTTACAAAGAACGTTGCAGATATGATACTTGCTGACGACAACTTTGCTACCATCGTTTCCGCAGTTGGCGAAGGAAGAAGAATCTACGATAACATTCGTAAGGCAATCCAGTTCCTGCTTGCATCCAATCTCTCTGAGGTGCTGTCGATATTCGCCGCTACTCTTCTTGGATTTACTATATTCCAGCCCGTACACCTGCTTTGGATTAATCTTATTACAGACTGCTTCCCTGCTCTTGCTCTTGGTATGGAAAAGCCCGAGGCGGACGTTATGAAGCGCAAGCCTCGTGACTCTAAGGAAGGCATTTTTGCAGGCGGTCTTGGCATTGCAGTCTTCTATCAGGGTGTTATTGTAACGCTTATCACTCTTGCTTCTTATCTTATCGGTAGATACTACCTCGCAGACCTTCACCACGCAGACGCTATCGCGGCAGGCACGTACTCCGCTGAAATGCTTGGAACAAGTATGGCATTCCTTACACTCTCGCTTTGTGAGATCTGCCACGCGTTCAATATGAGAAGTCTCCACGGCTCAATATTCAGAATGAAGGGACAGAATCTCTGGCTCTGGGGTGCAGGGGCGCTTTCGCTCATACTCACGACAGCAGTTATTGAGATCCCCTTCCTCGCAAACGCATTTGAACTTGCTCACCTCGATCTTACCGAATACGGTATTGCATTCGGACTTGCAATTCTCATTATCCCGATAGTTGAAATTGCAAAGGTGATCCACAGAGCGATCGACAAGCGTCACGGCTGATAAACCAATAAAAACTAAACTATATGCACCACCCAAGTGTCTGACTTTTGGTGGTGCATATTTTTTTCGCAAAAGCGTTGAAAAAGCTTCAAAAATATGGTACAATGTAAAATGAAGTATTGTTTCGATCGAAATATGAACGGTTTAACGATCAAGAAGGTGAAAAATAATGAAATTGACCAAGATTTTTGAGAAAAACACGCCCCACCTCTCGTTTGAGGTCTTCCCTCCCAAAACGACGACTGCTTTTGAATGTGTGAAGTCCGCGACCGAGCAGATTGCAGCACTTAAGCCCTCGTTTATGAGCGTGACTTACGGTGCAGGTGGCGGAACAAGTCAATACACGCTTGATATTGCGAAAAACATAAAGGCGCAATACGGTGTGCCGACTCTCGCGCATCTTACCTGCGTTTCGTCGACCAAGGATACGGTTCGCGATATGATCGAGCGTATAAAGGCGGCAGGAATTGAGAATATTATGGCGCTTCGCGGCGATATTCCCGCAAATATGCTTGATGCTGACAGAAGTGCTTGGGCATATTCTCACGCGGTCGAGCTTGTGCGTGAGCTTAAGGAAAGCGGCGCCGACCTTTGCATCGGCGGAGCTTGCTATCCCGAGATACATCCCGAAAGCGCAAATCAGAAGGAAGACATCAAGTATCTCAAGGAAAAAGTCGACGCGGGCTGCGACTTCCTTACTACTCAAATGTTTTTCGACAATAATCTTTTTTATAATTTTCTCTACAAAATACGTGAGGCAGGCATCACCGTGCCGATCATTCCCGGTATTATGCCGATAACCAACGCCAATATGGTCGAGCGTTCGATAAAGATGTCGGGCTCGTTTATGCCTCAACGCTTTAAGGCACTCGTTGACAAGTTCGGATCTGATCCAGAGGCGATGAAGCAAGCCGGTATCGCTTACGCGACCGATCAGATAATTGATCTTTACGCTAACAGCATCACCAACGTGCACGTTTACTCGATGAACAAGCCCGAGGTCGCCGAGAGGATACAAAGCAACGTCTCTGCTATAATTGGAAAATGAGTACGATTTTATATAAGGAATTTGCTCTGCCCGAGGTCGATCGACGCGAGGTGCTTCGATACATGGGCTGCAAGGAGTCTGACAACGAGACCGAGGCGCTTATTGATCGCGCTATTGAGGTTTCAAAGGATGCTTTTTGCGGAAAGGTCTGCTTTTGCGAGCTTCCATTGTCGGTCTCTGATGGACAGATAAGGCTGGGCACAGTACGAACCGAAAGCAAGAATCTTTTAAAAAATTTTGACGGTTGTGAGGCAGTAATTCTCTTCGGCGCAACTGTTGGAATTGAAATAGATCGTCTGATAATGCGCTACGGCAAGGTCTTGCCCTCATTGGCGGTCTGCCTGCAGGCGCTCGGTGCCGAGAGAATAGAGGCTCTGTGTGACCAATTTTGCACCGATATGGCGCGAAAGCAAGGATTACAGGGTAAACGGCTTCGTCCGAGGTTCAGCCCCGGATACGGCGATTTTCCGCTTGATACACAAAAGGAGATATTCGCTATACTTGGTTGCGACAGACGGATCGGTCTTACGCTCAACGACAGCCTGATTATGTCGCCGACAAAATCGGTAACCGCTATAATAGGAATTTATTAAACTGAAATGAAAATACTTGATTTTATTAAGAACAATCTGCTTATACTTGACGGAGGCATGGGTACGCTTTTGCAGGCTCACGGACTTGCGGCAGGTGAATTGCCTGAACGTTGGAATATCTCTCACCCCGAGGTGATACAGAAAATTCACCGTGATTATTACAATGCGGGTTCAAACGTGGTTTCTACCAACACCTTTGGCGCCAATCTTCTGAAATTCTCCCACGAGGAGCTTGAGAACATCGTTCGCGCGGCGGTCGAGAACGCGAAAATTGCGAAAGAAACGTCCGACTGCGACAAGGAAAAGTTTATCGCTCTCGACATCGGTCCTTCGGGTAAGCTTTTAAAGCCTTACGGAGATTTTGATTTTGAGGATGCCGTTTCCCTTTTTGCCGAAACGGTAAAGCTTGGAGTCAAATACGGTGTCGATCTTATATTCATTGAGACTATGAACGACAGCTACGAGACCAAGGCTGCTCTGCTTGCGGCGAAGGAAAACTGCGATCTGCCCGTTTTCGTTTCCAACGCTTACGGATCTGACGGCAGACTTATGACGGGCGCATCGCCTGCGGCAATGGTGGCTATGCTCGAGGGTATGGGTGCTGACGCTATCGGAGCGAACTGCTCGCTTGGCCCAAGTCAGCTTGCTCCCGTTGTTGAAGATCTTTTGAAATACGCTTCTGTTCCCGTTCTGCTTAAGCCTAATGCGGGTCTACCCGAGATCAAGGACGGCAAGACGGTATATGATATTACGCCTGAGGAGTTTGCGAAAGAGGTCGCTATTCTCGTCGGCAAGGGCGTTCGAATCTGTGGTGGATGCTGCGGTACGACTCCCGATTATATCCGCGCTATCGCGGGTTCGAATCCTACTATCCCTGCCATAAGTGAGAAGAAAAACGAAACCCTCGTGTCCTCTTACACTCATGCGGTTAATTTTGCGAATGCGCCGATACTTATTGGCGAGCGCATCAATCCGACGGGTAAAAAACGCTTCAAGCAGGCGCTCCGTGACCGCGATGTCGACTTTATTCTCAAGGAAGGTCTTGATCAAGAGGCGGCAGGCGCTCATATTCTTGACGTTAACGTCGGTCTGCCCGAAATTGATGAGCCTGAGACGATAAAAGAGGTCGTTTGTGCGCTTCAAGCGGTCTGCAACCTGCCCTTACAGATAGATACTGCCGATCCCGTTGCTATGGAGTCCGCGCTCCGCAGATACAACGGCAAGGCGATGATCAACTCGGTCAACGGCAAGGAAGAATCAATGCGCGC